>PLEQ01000093.1 GCA_003136475.1 Deltaproteobacteria bacterium | reverse complement strand
GGTGGAGTCTCTTTCCTCACAAGAAATCGTTGCCGTTCTTGCGCACGAATTGGGGCATTTTAAATTGAATCATGTACGGACTGCCCTCATCCGTTCCATCCTTATTATGGGGGGACTGTTCTATTTTCTGAGTCTCTGTAAGCCGCTTGAGATTTGTTATCATGCCTTTGGTTTTGAAGGTGTTTCGAACTATGCTGCTTTGATTGTTTTCAGCCTTTGGTATGGGATCATCGGTTTTCTATTCACCCCCATCCAGGCGTGGCTTTCTCAGAAGAATGAATTTGCCGCAGATGCCTTTGCCTACAAGCATTTGGGTTCTTACGCTGACCTCGCCAATGCTCTGATCAAATTACAGAAACGCAATCAGAGTATGCCGCTGACGCACCCGCAGTTTTGGCGATTCTATTATTCGCATCCGCCTTTACTCGAACGGCTCTCAGCTCTGCAGAAATAGGATGGTGTATGATGGGGGACTCTAGCACTCAGTCGTTGACCGATACTCTAAGGGGCCTTCTTATCGAGGGGCAAACAAGCACTCAAGAGGAATTGTGCCTGGCATTGGAGCTGCGTGGTTTCAAGGTCAATCAATCGACAGTATCGCGCCTGTTGCGCAAGATTAAAGCTATTAAGGTAGAGAATGAAAAAGGCGAGAGTGTCTATTCTCTTCCGCGCGAACCAGCTCCCCCGTCTATTACTCCTGCTCTGAGAAGTCTAATAATCGATGTAGCGGCTAATGAGTCGGTGGTTGTGATCTTCACGAGTCCCGGGTCAGCATCGATGATCGCCCGGATTCTGGACTACAAGCAACCCACCTCAGAAGTGCTAGGGACGATTGCGGGAGACGACACCATTTTTGTTGTACCAAAGTCTATACACAATATTCGCAAACTCTACAAAGAAGTCAAAGCTCTCCTGGCCTTAGCCTAAGCCTATTCAAATCCAACCGAATTTTTCCGACACAGCCTGGGTGTTAGTTTTGCTAGGGACTTTGTTCGAATGGATTTTGTAAGAAAGCTTATATTTGTTGGATCTTTCTTAATTCAAGCAGGCCATCTGTCTGCGAAGAACGAGCCTGAAGTTCTACCCGAAATCACGAAAGAAGTAGAAAGCAGTCCTAAATTTATTGCGAAGATCAAGACAGCGGCTCAAAATTTTTACAGTCGTAAGACCACCAATCTCATCAGTGCCTTGAATGGTTTTAAGGCCGTCAATACGGCTTATACTGGTGATCAGAATATCGTCAATTCCTTAAAAACGGCTTATACGGCCTATTTGAATCTTACGAATGAAAAGAAAGTTTGGGACTTTAACGCTCTTACGGGTCTTGGCATCCAGTTTGGTTATCTCGGTTCGTATGCTCTGGGATTGAAGTGGCCTGGTCTCAAGATTCCGGGTTATATCGCTACTGCGGCAGGGGCTCTTTACACGACCTATAACGTCGGTTGGGTGAATAGAAAAATTGATAAGAAAATTTTCGGTAGCTACCTTTATGGTCCTCAGAGTTCTTATGAACTGGAAGAGTTTAGTAGCGATAAATTGAGTAGCCCCTATCTCGTTTGCAATTTCTACGGAAGCTTCCAGGATCAGTATTTGGGAAAAAAACCTAAAGCCCAGTTTTTTGTGTCCAAAGAGGATTATCCAGATCTGCCTGCAGAAAATTATTACGGCGGATACCTCTTGGCGCGTGGGCNNAAACACCCCAAGACCCCTTTAAAATTTTTGATATTTGCACGTATGTCTTAGAAAAAAAGCATATTATTCATCCGCCCATTTCTAACGACGTGGCTGTTAATATTGTTCCAAATGTGAGCTACTCATCTCTATTGCAGACTTACCCTATGTATTTTTATGTCCCAATCCATTTTGAAGATAGAAACCAATGCTATTTAATAGGCTCTGAATCGCAAGAAAAACACATAACAGCNNAGACTTAGAGCTTAGAGGTGAAATTCTTTTAGAAAATCTCTATGAGTCGTTGGCAAAATTTAATACCCCAGTCGAAATTTATCCGATGATGGATCAGTTGATTCGCGCCTATGGCGAATATTATGATCTGCAAAATGCCTATGAACGTGGAAGCGCTTTAAGCGGTGACCTTTTGTCGAATTTGAGTAGTCAATCTTTGGGGGTTTTAAATGCTGCTGGGATCTATGTTCCGCAACTTAGAAAAATTGCGTTGGGGGTCAATATTGCAAGCTCAGCCTACTTTCTTTTTAAAGCTGCCGGGAGTTCATTCGAATCCATTCATACTGTCGACGAATTAATATACGGTAAATATTTGACCGGAGCGCAAAATACCTATGATCTTGCCGAGTTTAGCGATCCAAAAAAAATAAATCGATCCAACCTTGTTTGCAATTATTTTAAGTCCTCGTCTGATATTGTCAACGGTGTCGCGCCAGCCTATTGGACGTGGGCCAAAGCCGCCGCCCTTCCGATGGCGGCGCCTGAAAACACTTACAAAGACTATGTCGTATTGAATGGCCGTTGGTTGGAAATGGAAAGAGGGTCGATTGCGTTTGCTTCGATGGATGACCCTGTTCTTATGCTCGACACCTGTGTTAAAAATCTAGAGCTTGAAAAAGAAGCCGTTGCTAAGGAGCACGATCTAAAAGTGCTCTCTCAAAATATAGTGCTAACGACAGGGAATACGCGTCTGACAAGCAGTTATCCTATTATCTACTACTTTAAACGGAAGGTTCCTCTGAAATCCGAGGGAGATCTTAAGTATGTCGACATGATGAGCATCTTTAGGCCGTAGCGAGCGTTTGATCGCGGATCAAATGGTTTTCTACGCCTTGGATCAGAGTCCGTTTCTCGTTGATCCAGCCTTCGCTTTTTGTCACAAAGGCGTGAGCAAACTCTTTTTGCTGGCAAACTTGATCGAAAGTTGTTCCGCCNNCTTCGATGCTTTGAAAGACCTCTTCGGTAAAGTTCGGAGAAAATTCCTGAAATTTTGCCAGGCTCAAATTTTGAAGAGTGCAGCCTGCATCGAGGCAATAGCGTACGATTTTTCCGGAAATTCCGTGCGCTTCACGAAACGGAACATCTTTGGCAACGAGGAAGTCTGCCAGATCGGTGGCATTCATAAAGCCTTCTTCAGCGGCAGTGCGCATATTTTGTTGGCGAATCTTTAAAG
>PLEQ01000270.1 GCA_003136475.1 Deltaproteobacteria bacterium | reverse complement strand
CATATGTGACCGGGATTCTTGATTCATCAGTAACAGCTTGAAACAATTGCATTTATAAAAAAACATCCTAGAATCTAAAGTGCTTAAACCACAGACCTAGGATGCTTCTCCATGCTGATACATGCCCTTCAATCAATCAAGTCCAAATTGCATTCAGTTCTCAATATTTCGGATCGGCGGGCAAAGATACAGGATAGCGACTTTGTGCTCGGGGTAATTCTTGCCGTTGCCAGTGCCAAAAAGGATTCGGCCCCTTTGACTGACTTGGGGCGAAAAAAACTATGGGATTTGCTCAAAAGTGATGACCCACATCGGCGGTTGGCACATCACACTTTCAAGCTGAATACTCGCGTCTGACACCGAAGTGGTAGCATTGACTTTTTGAACCGGAACACCTACGCGATTGAAAATCACGAGCATAGATTGGGCTTCGTCATCGGTCAAGACTTGCTCCTTGCCGGGAAAAACAAGGGACCATTTTATCTGGTTTGTATTGATGATCAACTTGCGCACTGTCGCTGACATCGAATAACCCGGAAACTTAGCAGGACCATTTCCTACCCGCACCGGCACTCCTGCGCGTTTAAAGATTTCATGCAGCACTTTTCCCTCTATGCTGCTATCAAGGCTTTTCATAGTACCAAATTCGAATTCATGATCGAAAGTACACAACTTAGAATTTTCAAATGGACCGCAAATCAGATTCTTTGCCTGGATTTCGATAACCGTAGGGTCATCAGTATAAACGGACGCGCCACTTTCAATGAGAACTTGGCTTAGAGCCCAAGTTTGCTCAGCGGCAACATTAATATCCTGGTCCTTCGTAACAATCGTACAGTGCGGAGGGGAAGAATGAGTCTTTAGGACATGGCAAGCAAGCTGCTTCACTTGCGTAAGACTTCCCATGTCCTGAACCCCATTTTCATGAAGAATATCGATCACCTTACTAGCCGAAGCCGACTGTATAGATTTTGTCACCAAGAAGCTTTGGCCTGTCGCGTGCGCCAAAGAGCCAACAGCTAAGAGGCCAAAAGAAACACATACACCTGCAACCTATCGC
The DNA here is from genome assembly GCA_003136475.1 of Deltaproteobacteria bacterium. Classification (GTDB taxonomy): domain Bacteria; phylum Bdellovibrionota_B; class Oligoflexia; order Oligoflexales; family Bog-1112; genus BOG-1112. The sequence goes on along the minus strand of PLEQ01000270.1, from coordinate 5,408 downwards.
ATAAGACACTCCTTAACAAATTTCTAACGTATTGAATTTCTGACTCTAAAGATTACATAGTGTTAGCTTAAAATAAAGCCTTAGCTGGTCAGTGATGAGTTTGGCTGAAGACCCTGCATCTCTATTGAAAATGGTACGGATGCGCTTCGTCTGCGATCTCTCGCTTCGCTCGAGATGACAGCTCGCTCGAGTTAACAGTATGCTCGAAATGAAAGCATGCTCGGCATAGCAGTAGGTCGAGATGACGGTATGTTCGAGATGAGGCCCACTAAAGAGACCCATCTCTGCTCGAAGGATAGCCGATGACTAGGCAATTTTAGTCGAGAAGTTCTTTAAAGTGGCGGGTCAGAATGGGAACAGCTTCAAACAGGTCTGCCACAATGCCATAAGTTGCGATGGAAAAAATGGGAGCATCGGGATCGGTATTGATCGCAACGACCACCTTCGAAGTTCTCATGCCGGCCATGTGCTGAATAGAACCACTGACTCCACAAGCGATGTAAAGATTGGGATTGACGGTTTTGCCGGTTTGACCAACTTGCATATCATGCGTTGCATAACCCGAGTCAACAGCCGCCCGCGACGCACCAACGGTGGCACCAATGACGTCTGCACAGTCAAAGAGTATGGAAAAACGCTCGGCACTGCCCAGCGAGCGCCCACCGGAAATAATGCGAGTCGCTTCTGTAAGATCGGGCTTTTCGCTTTTGCCTTTACGAATTTCCAAAGTCTTCATGGGAATATCATCGGTGAGACTGAGAGCGAGTTTTTCAGGTTTGGCTTCGCCCTTACTTTGTTTTGCGGCAAAGACGTTGGGCCGGAGTGTAGCCAAACGCAAAGTTTGCTTAGTAAAAACAACCTTGGCTAGAACCTTCCCAGCGTACATAGGCTTTGTTCCACCACTGAGATCTTCTTTGACATCGATGAGATCGGTCAATAGCGGCGCAGAGAACCTCGGTGCTATACGGGCAAACAAATCTCGCCCCATCGGCGATGCAATACCTAGGACCACGTCAGGTTGGAAGCTTTTCATCGCAGCCTCCAAAGCTGCTGCATAGTGAAAAGGATTGTAATGAGTCAGGCGCCCATCATCTGCTAGATAAACTTTATCCGCTCCCCAGCCTTGCAATTGCGAGCTTAGAGCATCAACCCCGCTGCCGATCAGGAGTGCGGCTACATTCGCCGACTGCCCCCCACAAGCACGATTGGCAATTGTCAAAGCTTCGAACGAATATGATTTTAATTTCTTGTCGCGTTGTTCGCAAAAAACGAGAACTTTCATCCACCCATCCCTTCCTCAAATAACCTTAACTTCTTCACGCAAGAGTTTCACAACTTTAGCAACCATGACTTCAACGGCTTCTCCCTGAAACATTTTTCCTTTGGGCTTCTGCGCCGGATAAACATACCCTTCAATGAGTGTCTGTTGGAGGGTTTGGAGCACAGAATGATCGAGACCGAAATCTTTCGGCGTCTTGACATCCAACGTCTTCTTTTTAGCCTTCATAATTCCTGGCAACGAAGCATAGCGAGGGGTATTCAAAGACTTATGAGCCCCTAAGACGACTGGCAGACGGGTCTCGTAAACTTCCTTTTGCCCACCTTCGACTTCGCGTTCAATGCTCAGCTTTTCGCCATTCAAAGTCAATTGCGTCACTACGTTGACATGTGGCCAGCCCAAAAATTCTGCAACCATCACTCCAACATGCATATTGTCATCATCGATCGCCTGTTTCCCAGTAAAAACGAGATCACAAGCTTCTGCCTTGATCACAGCAGCGAGTATTTTAGCTGTCACTAAGGAGTCACAGTTTTCCCACCCGGCATTGTCGATGAGTAGGCCACGATCGGCACCCATCGCTAAGCCTTTCACAATACGTTCTCTAGCAGAGACTGGCCCAAAACTTGCGATGACGACTTCACAATTTTGAGTTTTCTCTTGAATGCGCAAAGCTTCTTCAATTGCAAACTCATCGTAAGGATTCACGATATATTTGCTCTGCGAGTGATCGATCGATTTGCCGTCTGAACTCACTAGAATTTGTGTCTCAGTGTCAGGTGTCTGTTTAAGCAAAACCAAAATTTTCACGGGGTCTCCTCACCTGTTTTATTTCTCCTGGGCTCCAGACTTTATCATGGGCCAACACCGAGCGACAGCGTTTCATTTCTCGCCCCACATTGGAAAATTTTGCATCATAGCATTCGTTCCTAGTCCAAGAGCTTTGGTGTATCCGTGGCCTTTCAAACTCAATTCCAGCGCAGCTATAGCTGCTAGAAGGTCGAAGGGATCCACAAATCCCAAATGTGCCAGGCGCAGCACTTTTCCCTTCAAATGGTCTTGACCTCCAGCAAAAGTGACACTGTATTTTTCTTGCAATGTAGCCTTGAGTTTTTCTCCTGCGATGTCCGAAGGAACCTTAAACGGAGTGACAGAGAACGCGTATTGGTCTTTTACGAAAGGTTCTATTCCCATTGCCGCTAAAGCTGCACGAACGGCGTAGGCCATTTGGCGATGGAACTTATAAAGCTCTTCACGTCCGATTGCTGACAAAGCTTTCAAGGACGCTTGGAGTGTCAAAATCGACTGGGTACCGGGCGTCCATGCCGTCTTGCCAGTGCTCTGCGCCTGCATCTCTTCGACGAGATTAAAATAGAAGCGTGGTCGCACAGATAAACGGGAGCGTGCGCGCTCAGACAGTGCAATGAAACTTAGACCCGCACCCGCGCCGAATCCCTTTTGACTTGCTGCAAATACGCAATCGATTCCCCAGGCGTCCATATTCATTTCGTGACAAAGCAGAGAAGAGAGGGCGTCGACAATGACCAGCGCATCGCTGTTTTGCCGCACGGTCCGGGCCAATTCCGCAACAGGGAAGTACGCGCCGGTCGAAGTTTCTACCGCTTGAAAACTGACGGCCTGAATCCCCGAGTTTTTCTTCAACTGCTGGAGGAGCTCATCTGGGCTCAGGGACTGCCCCCAAGGTACAGCCACTACCGTCGTCTCGCAGGCATAGGCCTGCGCCATCTTGATCCAGCGATCCCCAAAACGACCGCCACTAATCATCAAGACGCGCGTACCCGGGTTGGTCAGGTTGACCAGTGCCGCTTCCATGGCGCCGGTGCCGGAGGCCGTTAAAATGACGGGCATTGTCTCTGTCCCAAAGAAACCTTTAAGAAATTCCAAGCAGTTCATTATGATGCTGTAAAAGGCTTGAGTCCTGTGGTAAGGATTGTTATCTACTGCGGCAAATTGCGAACGTAATGGAATTTCGGTTGGGCCGGGGGAGAAAAGTCGTTTCTTGAGCAAATGACTGAAGTCCATAAATCACCTTCATATTGATAAATAGTTACCTCGCTATGATACCTCTCATAACAAGTCTAGGCCTTTTATTCATAGCTCCGTTTTTGTATGGCGCTGCTATCCGTGTGAAAAAAGTTTGGTCGGCAATTGAAAAACTGATGAACGTTGTCGTTACAGCACTCGTCGTGCTTCACTTGCTTCCGGAGAGCATTCATATCGTAGGTTGGTCAGCGGTTGCCTTGGCATTTGTGGGCCTCTTTCTGCCGGGCCTTCTCGAGCAGCTTTGGAAAAGAGGCGCGGATCAAGTGCATTTGGTCTCGATTGTTCTGTCGCTCATCGGACTTATCATTCATGGTCTCCTGGATGGTGCAGCTCTAGCGACACCCGTCACGAGTTCCAATACACTTCCGTTAGCTGTTGTCTTACACACCCTACCCTCTGGCATCCTTATCTGCTCGATCTTTTATCCGCGTGCCCAGAAGTATGTCCCGCCGATTCTCTTGGGGACTTTAGGATTGTCGACACTCTTTGGGTTTTTTGCTGGCACCCGTTTTTTTTCCCTGCAAGATCACGCAGCCTATTTTGCAGCGTTTCAGGCTTTTGTCGCNNGCCGGGTCCTTTCTACACATCACCTTCGATACTCATGACCTTCACAAGCACCACGCTCACTAACTCGCAGTTTCCGGCACCGGCATTGCAACTTTCATTCCTTCCACCATCCCTCGCGAACGCAATTGCGGATTGATCTGCAAAACTGTTTGCACGGACACATGATAGCGTTTGGCTAATTTAGCGATGGTGTCGCCCTTACTGATTTTGTGGATACGAATATCTTTGACTTGAAGGTATTTGAGCTCAGGCTGAATCTCGGCAAATTTCTTCACGAAGGGTTCTGCTATACGCAAGGCATAGCCTTCCTGATTGAGAAAGCGCTTTGGCGGGGTGATGCCTCGCAAGAGTTCCGGGTTCCATTGCTTTAACTGTTCCAGTGGAATTGCCAGTTTTTTTGACAACTCATCCATTTTGATCGGACGTTTTATTTTGATAGTCGTACTGGGGAAACTTGCGTAGGCCTGGACCAAAGTGGCGGGAAACCCAAACTCCACAGGATCGGAAGCAATAATGACCGCAGCCAGTAGCTTCGGCACAAACTCGCCCGTCTCTTTTTTTAAGAGACCCTTGCTCTTCAGTTGCCAAAAATCCCGCGTATGACCTTTCTTAATCGCCTCATCAATGGTGCGCGGCCCACCATTATAAGCAGCCAAAGCTAGATACCAATCTCCAAAGCGTGCATGGAGATCTCGGAGAAGTGCCGCAGCTGCCTGCGTTGAACGCACCGGATCACGTCGCTGGTCAATCCAGTCATTGATCTTTAAACCATAACGCGCTCCGGTATCCCTAATGAATTGCCAAGGTCCCACAGCTGCTGCGGTCGACGACGCATGATGTACAAATCCTGATTCGATAAGTGAGACATAGTAAAGCTCACTCGGAACTCCCTTCTGCACAAGAGCTTCCTCGATAGACTCGCGAAACGATTCTCCCCGCTCTCGCCATCGAATAAATGAACGATGAGCCGTGGTTTGAAAATAGCGTATCCATTTTTCGGTACTGCTATTGCGCACTAGCGGCAAATCCGTCTGTCTCACACTCGCGGCACTTGCAGATTTTGACGGCTTTTCAAGGCTCTCTTGCTGGGTAGATGGCGAATGATCTTGAATAGTTTCTGGTTTCGAATTTGGAGAAGATGATTTGCGTAAACTAAAAGTTGTCGAACAATTGGCGACGAATAGAATAGTAAGCACATNNACCTTGAGGAGCTTGGACATTAGAGTTTCCTTTCCCAAAATAAAGGCGGGGAAGATCCATGACAGCTGATGCTGACATAACATTTGATTGCACTTCTTTAACCCTTTGTGATTAGCCAGACCTTTTAAGCTGGTGCGCACAATCTGTGCCCGGCCGCGCTGCCTATGAATTGGCGTGCTAATCTGACATTAGAATTTATTATCACAAAGTCCCGGTGTTCACAATATAGCGGACGCAGAGCAGGAGCTGCCGGTCACAGCGCGACCAGCAAGCTCCTACGAACCGCTCACAAACGAGA
>PLEQ01000128.1:186-14009 GCA_003136475.1 Deltaproteobacteria bacterium | reverse complement strand
CTTTTATTAAGGGGGAACTAAGACTGTGATTCCTCGCTCGGACTCGGAATGAGAGGACTTGTCGTCTGGACCGTATGTGAGGGATAGAAGATTATGCTCTTCCGTAAGGATCTCTAATAGACAGGGTAGCTGCCTAAAATTCATCACCTAAATCTTTCGGTAATTTCCCAGCTGAACTGCGTAACTGCGCATATGCGTATATAGTTTGGTAGAATGTTTTATCCAGAGTTTGGACGGTACTAAGGTAGGTTGTCATAGCAGTGATCACATCTAGATTAGTAACCAGGCCAAATTTGAAGTCGTGAACTTGGGTCTTATAATTATCTTTAGCAGTTTTTGCTGCTTCAATGTAAGCATTAGTCTCTGTGATTCCCATTGTTACTGCGGCATGGAGTGCTCGAACTGTATTTTGTACCGTTCGAATATTTTGAGAAAGCGTCAATTCGGCGACCGAGACATTCTCAGCAGCCTGACGAACCTGCGATACCACAATGCCGCCGGAGTAGATAGGCATGCTCAAGGTGACGCCTACATCCCAAAATGAATCATGGAGTTCACCTGATCGTGCCGGATAGAGGTCTCCAAATACCGAAACGGTCGGTAGGTGGCCACTGCGGGCGACGATAATACCCTCATTCGCAATTTTAATTTGCGATCGCAACGATGCGATATCAGGTCTACGTTCAAGATCGTTGAGGTAGGCGTTGAGATCCCGGACTTTTGTGGGCAATTTTGTGGGATCTTTATTCAGTGTTATTTGCGGATCAAGACCTGAAGCCGTAGCCAATTGATATCTTGCTTGAGCGATAGCAACATTATCAGCTTCAATCTGGGCCCTCAAAGTCGCTATAGTACTTTCTTCTAGCTGAACATCACCAATGCGCGCTCGGCCTATCAGATACCATTCTCTGAGTTCAGCCACGCGAGCCAAATTCTGATTCAAACTTTCGATTAAGTCCTCTTTGTCCTTTTCCGCTGCAAGGACATTAAAATACGCAAGTGCCACGGTTTGAAAAAGCGTAATCTTTGCCTGATCGGTCAGCAATTCGTTATATTTCACATTTTCATTGGCTGATCGAATGTTGGCGTATTCTTTAAGGCCTTGGAAAACGGGTTGGGTAATGTTGAGTTGGGTTGTCAGCTCATTTGAAGGAAAAGCCGAAGCCGCGATGGATCCTTGAATGCCTGTTGGAATTTGCTGCTGAAGGTCACTAAATGTTCCAACGACCTTAGGAAGCACAGCGCCAAAAGCTTGATCAGCGAGCTCCTTGGCTTGATCCGTAATTTTAACTTGGATGGGAATTGTCTCCGTTTTGTTAACGGCAGATTCAAAGGCAGTAAATAAATCAACGCTCGTAGATTCTGCTAAACAGACATCCCAAGTGCTGATGGCAACCATAAGAATCAAAGACCTCACCATGATACGTTTTCTTTGCATGCAGATCTCTTGATATTTTTTTAGTCCTCAACAAAGTATAGAATACGATCGACTTGTCGGGGATCGGCAAACTTGACCTAGTGGTCGAAAAGCGCCTCACTGAGAAGCTGTTTGAAAGGATTACGCATCTTTAGTGATGAATTATTTAGAGTCTAGCGACCTAGGGCTTCTAGTTTCGAAGGCATGGTATAGATGGCCCAGTTGACACTGAAGATGCCGCTTGCATCGAGCAGAGGGGCTGTGCCAGTCAGACTGCTGGAAGGATTTTCAAGAGCAGCTCCTGTACATGCTCCGGCGCTTGCAGAAGCCGTTTGTGAGGCTGTGGGGAATTGTACGCAAGCCGTTTTTACAATCTCTTTTGGCTCACCATAGGTGATGGCTAAAAATTCTGAATTATCCGCCAAGTTGTCCGTAAAGCTGGCACCAAGACTGTCCGTTGCACTGGTTGTCACCCCTACAATAGTATCCGTTTTCATCGATGGAAAATTCGTAGCGCTAACAGCAGTCGTATTGATATCTTGAAAGTTGTCGTTCTGAATACCGACGTCAATCACAGCGTCGTGGAAAACCGTTGTGAGACCGGTTGCGTAGTTACCATTTAACATCGTTTTGCCAAAGAGATTGTAGTTTCCACCATCTTGTTGACTTTGGATCGAGACGTTGGAATCGATCATACCCCAGAGCTGATAGCTTTGAGTTGTCGGGTTAAATTCAATACGAATCGCGTCGGCAGCTCGAATGGTTTGCAAAGTTGTATTGTGCTCCGCCATATAGGCTTCAATGCCGTTAACGGTCGAGGAAATGGGTCCGGTAAAAAGAGCAATGTCACGCCAGTAACCTGCCGCTGATGACTTATAAGTCGCAATAGCACTCGCAGACGAGCCATTCTGAGTCATATTCGAAACCTGTGCGGCAACCTCAACCGCTGGAAATACTGGCATACTAACAGCTACGTAAGATGGTGGATTGCTTGTGCCGTCACCGCAATTGAACTCTACCGCAAAGGTTAGATCGGTCACGATAGCATCGGAGGTGCCGTTGATATTAACAGTCTGATTAAAGGGATAAGGAAAAGTCACGCGATGCTCGAACAAAGCGCCACCGTTAAGCCAATTCGTCGGAACCTTGTGCGTTGGGGTTCCGATCTTTAAAGTTTGTTTCCCTCCATTCGTATCGGTAAATGTATACGATCCCGAACTTGGAATGGCATCACAGCTTGTAATACCCTGTGCCGAAAAGATCGTTTTTATAGAATTGGCAACGGTTGCGAAGGTTCCTACCATCCCGTTTTCAGGCGGACCGTCGCATGCCTTTCCCGTGCCGGGATCTACGCCACTGCAGACCAAATCTATGTAATTGGCACGTGTTGAATAACCTAAGACCATCCCCGCACCCATACGAATAGCATTGAGCGTACTGTTGAAAGCTGCTCCACCTGCGAGAGCAGTGTTCGATAGATTCATCGTCGTTAGCGATACGATTAAATAACTGACTATCTTTCCGAAGGCATAACTAGGTTTCATGTCACTCCCCAAATTGATATTTAATTGCCTGAGATCTAATTAACGCATGAAGAAGTCCCACATTTTACAGAAACTACTGGTAAAGCCGTCTTTGCTGCCGCTGTCATTCCTGAACTCGAGCTTGAGCCACATGATACTGTCCCAAAAATGACGCAAGCCGTACCTATTACTAGGACCATCCATCGCGTGGGTTTGCGCCAAATAGCCAAATTCTCGAACATCTATCCATCTCCTTAAAAGTACCGGAAATTTCTTTTCGTCGAGGATGACTTCGGTATAGGAAGGTCTAGGTTTAAATAAAGTTTTTTACTGCGAATTGGTAAAATGGCTGAAAAGTCTAAAAATAGACACTCATTCTTGGCCTTGTCAGTGTCTGAAAATTTTAACGGGAAGAGCTAAGCAGTCGGAAAAAAGCTTTGAACCGTGGCCTGACAAGACGGCCACCTAGGTTAAAACTTCGAATTTACGCAGTTCTGCCAAAGCTTGTGGGGTGTTGTTGAATACAATTCCCTGCATACCCAGCGCACGGGCACCTTGGATATTCACCGCAAGGTCGTCCAAGAAGAGGGTCTCTTCCGCCACTAAGCCATAGGTTTGCAGTAGATGCTGATAGATTTGAGGTGAGGGTTTCAGAACTCCGATCTCGGCAGAGCTGACCACTCCCTTAAAATATTGCCAAAAAGTATAGCGCTGACGTAGATAAGCTAGGATCTCATGCGTGTTGTCAGTAAGCGCATAGAGTGGCCACTGCGCGTCGTAGAGTTGCTTGAGAAGTTCCTGACTGCCAGGTATAGGTTCAAGCGAGGCCCGAATACTTTCCATAAATTTTGCAAGTTTAGAGTATTCAATACCGAGATTTTTCTCCAAAGTCGAAAGCAGAGCCCTTTCCGTTAGCTTTCCTCGGTTCACATCTAACCAGAGTTCGGATTTAAAAATTTTCTGTGTGAGTTGTTCACTCTTTTGTTCAGGAAAGACCTGCGCAACAATTTTTTGAGGTTGCCACGCAACAAGAACATTTCCAATATCAAAAACGATATTTTTAATACGCATAAATTGTCCTTGTGCTAGAAAATATTTATTTATTGAGAATACCTCTCAATTGAAGTAGAAGCAACGAACATAATTTATCTTGCCATCCCGAATAACGGCTTAGCCCTTGACCGGAGCCAGTTCTTAACTTAGTCCTCTTCGAGAGAGCTATTTAGATTGATGTTTTTATTCAGAAGGAAGGAAATTTATGAATATCGAGAAAATCAAAGAGCTGCATAAACTCGCTCTCCAAGGTGAAATCGACTTCGATACTTTCAGTAGTCAAGTGTTAACTGAGGGGCTTGATCGCGTATACCTCGACCTGGATCAACGTCTCCATATGTTCTATGGCGCTAAGGATTTTTTTGAATGCTTGCTGCCTGAAAAATGTGAGTACGAAATTGCTTCGCAATTTTCGAAAGCTCGTCTTCTAGATGTGATTAGAGCTTTCGACACAAAGGAAATTTCTGTACCAAAACTGATTTCGGAAATGGCCGCCGCTGGCATCTGTTTATCCTATTGTTTTTTAAAGCAGAAGCGGGCGCTCTATATTGCGGTTGATGGTGAGTTCTATTTAGAAGAGTGGTGATTGTTTTTAAAGGCTATAAACGCTAGCCCAAGTCCAAACATCCCGTCCGAGCTTTAAGGCAAGAAATATAAGCAAAATTCCTGAAATAACCCATACAACTTTCATCTTTTTAGGGTCCTTGAGGTAAAGACTCATCCGACTTGAAAGTAATGCAAGTCCTAAGAACCAAACGATTGATGACCCAATGGCTCCCAACCCAAATAGAAGACGGTTTTTAACTTCANNGTATTGAATGACCCTTTTCGTGTGGTTGAATGAGCGGGAACCGGATGCTCACGTAATTTTTGCAATCCATAGAATCCAAGAGCCATGACGCCGAAACTACCAAACACAATTTTTAAGATGGGAATGTTTATAAAAAGTGTTCCTGCGCCCAGCACTCCCAGTAAAATCAACAAAGCGTCACAAAGTGAGCAAATAGCTGCAACCAAGAGATGATGATCTTTTCGTAACCCGCATTCCATGACAAAAATATTTTGCGCGCCAAGACCCAGAATCATGCTTGCGTTCAGGATAAATCCTTCAAAAACAGCTGTCTCCATGCCCTCGACCTTTTTGATTCGAAACAAAAGTAGAGTTTTAGACGCAAAAATAACAAGAGGTCAAGCGCTTTGAACCTGGTGGAGACTTAGAGTCCAAAGCCGCTCCTGCAAATCAACATTTAGGCTTTCGGCCGACGAAGCTTGGGCTTTGCTTTTAACGAAGTACTTAGCAGTGACGCCCTCTACCTCAGAAGAATTGGCTAAATAGATGGATGTCTCGGCACCTTCTTTGGCAGTGAGAAGAAAGGGTTTTGCTAATACCAGGAACAATTTCATAAGGCCCGGGTTATTTTTCCCAAATCCCGTCGACACAACGCCGGGATGCAAGCAGTTGGCGGTGACACCAGTCCCGGCAAGGCGACGAGCCAGGGCATAGGTAAAGAGAATGTTCGCTAACTTGGTGGTGCTGTAGATAATAAAAGGCTTAAATTCTTTTTCACCCTGCAAATTTTCAAAATCAATAGTCCCGCGTTTATGAGCTCCTGAGGCAACATTGACAATGCGCGAGGGGGCACTTGCCTTCAAGATGTCCTGAAGTTCGAGAGTCAGTAAAAAATAAGAAAGATGGTTGAGCGCCCAAGTGTGTTCAAAGCCATCCACCGTCAGCTCTCGTTTTGTAAAAACACCCCCGGCGTTATTGATGAGAACATCCAGCCGACTAAATTTTCTTTTAAACTCAGCAGCCAATTTTCGCACTTCTTTCAAAGAAGACAGGTCCGCAATTAAAAAATCGACCTTGTCATTTTGGGATTCTTTAATCAACCACTCTTGTGTTTTGCGAGTGCGTTCGAGGTCTCGACCACCGATAATCACGTGCGCTTGCTGTCGGGCTAGAGCGAGTGCTGTTTCTCTACCGATGCCAAAACTGGCTCCCGTGATCAGGCAGATTTTTCCGCGAAGACTCATTTATGACCTCGTCTTTTACTAAGCATTCTAATTTATTTTGGCAATTAGAGGAAGATCCGGTTTTCAGCAGAAATTTTTGCTTGAAGGAGATCGCCTGGGCGCCTAGAAATTTTTAAAGTTCATCCTTAACCGGATTCATTTTCTCCTGCCACTCTCTATTGATAGCAGAGCCTAGTTCTTTTTGGCCTGCTTCATTCAAATGAAAGCCATCGAAGGCTAAAGTGTTTTCGCGTGCCCTAAGGTCTGCAGTGTCTCTGATAAGAATAAGCTGACGGCTTTTATAGGCGCTCGCAAGCTCCGTTATAATTTCGTTGTATTCCCGAATAAGGTCTTCAGCATTTTCGTTATCAAAAATCCCTCGACACATATCTCTACGAATATCACTCATTTGAACAGGAATAGAGAGTTTTAACGAAAAAATATCAAATTTGATATCAAAATGGGGATCGAATTCTTTCACGGATTGAATTTGAGGGATGAGGTGAACGATAATCACAGCTTCGGGAAATTTTGCCCTGAGTTCTTTAATTGCTTGACTGACATCTGTTTTAAAGGTTTCAGCTGATTCAGATCGGCAGACATCATTGGCTCCTAGCATCATGACTATATAATGAAATCTTTCAGACGGGATTTTCGCAATTTGCTCCTTCACATTCCTGTAGGAGGCGCCATTTACTGCGAATGCCTGAACTTGGACGCTGTCGGGGTCGACGTTGTGAAAGTTAGCGATAGCAAAGGGCAAACCCCAACCCTTGCTCGTTAAAGCTGCGGATTCCGGGCGGGCAGCGTACTCCTGCAGCTTAAAGTAAGTCTCTTCAATACGCTCAAAGTCGAGATCACTTGCCTTGACTTTTTTAAGGCTGTTTAGGAAACTTTCCGGGCCTTTATNNAATATAGAGCTGTGTGTCCGTGAAAACACCCGTTGCCATGCTGTCGCCAATAACTGCTAGTCGAATTTTTCCGTTGAATGATTCGGCTCGTAGAAAAGAGCTACTAAGCAAGAGACTGATGACCAAGGCTTGCTGAAGACATTTATTTTTTCTAAATAATAATGTCATAACGAACACTCCTATAAATTTTCCAATGCCAAAATGGCTCAAGGCATCCTTAACAAAGAAGCTATTTTTCTACAAGATTTAATGACGCATGGAACCGTAGACAAAGGACCTAGCTTAGGAAGTTCACAAGATTGGGNNGGGTGAGCTAATTTTTTTGAAAATAGACGGAAGGACACAGCAAACTTGAAGACTTCACTCGGAAATGAGATTTGGCATTTGTCGCCATGGGCACAGGGAATGCACTTAGCAAGTATTCATCATAGGCCGCCTAAAAATCAAAGCCAGTAATAAGCTTTTATGGAAAGGCTGGGTATGCAGGATACAAATCCGGAAAGCATGTTTGATTTGGAACGGTATCCCTTAGCCGACTTGGAGAGCCGCCGTATCCAGGAGCTCGTATTCGAATGTCGGAGCCAACTGGAACACATCGGCGCGGTTGAATTACCCGGTTTTTTAAAAAGGGATGCGGTAGGTAAACTTGCGCAAGAAGCTGACGCTTTAGCAGCGATCGCATTCTATAATGCGGAGACGGGCAATGCCTACTTGGAAGCCATAGACCCAAGTCTGCCGGACAGTCACCCGAAGCGCAAGCAAGAAACATCGACGTTCGGAGTTGTTGCTTACGATCAATTTCTTGCTGAATCTTCGATACGCAAAATTTATGAATCCGAATTGCTGCTGAACTTCCTTTGCAAAGCCTTGGGAAAGAAACAGCTTTATCGCTACGCGGATCCACTCGGTGCTTTGAATCTCTCGGTAATGCGCAAAGGTGACTATTTACGTTGGCATTTTGATCAGACCGATTTTGTGAGCTCCCTGTGCTTGCAGTCGCCCGAAAATGGGGGGCATTTTGAATTTGTACCGATGATTCGTAAGCGTGGCGCAGAAAATTATGCTGAAGTAGCAAAGGTGCTCAGAGGCTCTAAAGAAATCGTGCAAAAATTGAACATGGTGCCGGGCACTTTGCTCTTATTTGAAGGACGCCACTCCCTACACCGAGTGAGTACTGTTGAAGGAGATCGACTGCGTCATGTTCTCTTGCTGGGCTATGATACCAAGCCTGGAGTTAAAAGTAGTGCCTACCTGCAATTCTTGCGTTACGGTCGCACCAAAGACCTTGCGTTAGAAAACACCCAATTTTAGAAGAGGATTTTTTGTGGAAACAGCGCCCTTGGAAACGACACAAGCGTGGTTGAAGGAACCCAAAATGAGCTATGCCGGGGGCGAATTCATCAAGGGGGGCGCCCCTCTCAGTCTCAAAAATCCAGCTAACTGCCGCGATTTGACTAAAATTTATGAAGCTGACGATCGAACTCTTGCGCTTGCCAGTCTTTCGGCTCAGAACGCGATGCGCGGGGCTTGGGCCCAAATCACGCGGCGCGAGCGTGCTCAGGCCTTAGAGGCTATTGGGCAATTGATTCGTGATCACCGCAGTGAACTTGCCATACTTGAGACCCTTGCGAATGGGAAGCTCTATTCAGAGTCTTTCAACGATGATCTGCCAGAAAGTGCGGATGTGTTCGACTACTATGCGGGATGGGTTGATAAATACTACTCGGAGACCTGTCCCGTCGAACGGGGCTTCCTCAACTACACGGTACGCGAACCGATCGGGGTCTGTGCCTTGATCGTGCCTTGGAATTTTCCCTTGCTACTGGCTTGCTGGAAGATGGCTCCCGCTCTGGCTATGGGCAACACCGTCATCGTTAAACCGGCGCCCAACACCACTTTGACTCTGATCCGACTCGCAGAGCTGATCGACACAGCAAAGATTCTGCCGCCCGGAGTGTTCAATCTCGTACTGGGTGGCGCCGAAATCGGGCAAAAACTCTGCTTGGATCCGCGCATTCAGAAAGTGTCGTTTACCGGCAGTTCAGACGTCGCTAAAGAGGTGGTAAAGGCGTCGGTTTCGCAAAATTTAAAAAGCTTAACTTTGGAACTCGGTGGCAAGTCTCCCAACATTATTTTTGCGGATGCCAAGGATTTAGACTGGACGGTGCGGCAATCGTTCAGAGCCAGTTTCTCTCACAAAGGTGAGAAGTGTTCAGAACCGACACGCTTCTTTGTCGAAGCTCCCGTGTACAAACAGGTGTGCGAGCATATGGCAAGCCTTGCCCACGCAGTGGTTTGCGGGGACCCGTTTGCTAGCCTCAGCACTCAGGGGGCTCAGTGTAACGAAGCGCAATTTGAGAAAATTCTTCGCTACATTGAGATTGGTAAAAAAGAATCGTGTCGTCTCCTAGCTGGGGGAGAGCGCGATCGGAGCCCGGATTGCCAGGATGGGTATTTTATCCGACCGACCTTATTCGCTGATGCCAACAACGCTATGCGTGTTAGCCAAGAGGAAATCTTTGGACCCGTCGTCGTCTTGATTCCGTTCCATGATGATGAAGAAGTTTTAGCGATGGCGAATCAGAATCGTTATGGCCTTGCTGCTGGACTCTGGACCCGTGACCTTTCTCGGGCTCTGCGCTTCTGTCAAGGTTTGGAAAGTGGCATGGTCTTCGTCAACCATTATGGGTGCTATGATTTTTCCTCACCTTTTGGCGGCATCAAAGACAGTGGGTGGGGCAAGGAAATGGGTGTTCATGCACTAGCCGAGTATACAAAATTGAAATCAGTTTGGTTCAAAATCTAGTCCGGGAAAAGCCATTGCTAGTCGTCACCAAGATTTCAAAAAAATACGGAGATAAAGTCGTTTTGGCGACCCTTTCGCTAGAAGCTCACGGCGGGGAGACTATAGTGNNTTTTGGGACAGAGTGGCTGTGGCAAGTCGACTTTACTCCGCATCATGATGGGTTTGATTGAACCCGATACCGGTGCCGTATTCATGGATAAGCTTCCTCTATCGAAAGAAAATCTCAGCCTTCTGCGCCCGCAAATGGGTTATGTGAATCAGGACGGGGGGCTGTTTCCGCATCTGACTGTGCGTGACAATATTCTACTGCTTGCGCGTTATCTCAAACGGGATGACGCTGCAGAAGCCTATCTGGAAAAACTTCTTCCTCTGACTAAATTAGCAAGCGAGTGCCTCAATCGCTTTCCCTTGGAACTCTCAGGGGGCCAACGGCAACGGGTAAGTTTGCTGAGAGCGCTCGTCCTCAAACCTAAATTACTCCTTTTGGATGAGCCCTTAAGCGCTCTGGATCCTTTAATTCGTTCCAGCCTGCAGGAAGATTTGAAAAAAATCTGTCAGGCTTTAGCCATCACGACCGTCCTCGTGACTCATGACCTAGCGGAAGCCGTTTTTTTTGCAGACTGTATCTATTTGATGAATGAGGGACGACTTGTTCAAAAGGGCACGTTTCAAACTTTACTAAACCATCCCTCTGAGCCATTTGTCACACGTTTCATTTCAGCGCAACGGCCGCTTGTTTTTGATGAGTTCACGAAAAAACCGTAAGCAGATCTAAGGCAGAAATGGCTAATCTATGCGCAAAAAAATGGTACTGAGTTTTCTCTACCTCCTAACACTCTTGCTCCCCTCCCCTAGTTGGGCGGCAAGTTTCGCTATAGGTTCCAAATCCTTCTCCGAAAATGTCCTCTTAGCTGAGATTTTTTCTGAAATAGTCAAACAGCATGACCCTGAGACACAGATCGAGCACAAAACGTCTATGGGTGGCACGGCCGTACTTTGGAAAGCTCTCGTGCGGGGTGATATCGATATTTACCCGGAATTTACCGGTACCATTCTCCAAGAAGTTCTGAACAGTCCATCTAACAGCATGAGCTTTGAGGAAATCAAGGAGAAGCTAGCACCCCTAGGAATTGGTATGTCGAATGGCTTAGGTTTCGAAAATTCCTATGTTCTTTGCATGCGCCGGAGCTTGGCCCAAGATTTGGGAATTGAAAAAATATCCGACCTGAGACAGCATCCTGAACTCCGTTTGGGTTTTACTCACGAATACGCCAACAGACATGAGGGTTGGCTAGCTTTGCAAAATGTGTATAAGCTTCATCCCACTCAGCAGGTGCGTACCTTTGAACATGAACTCACCTATAAAGCACTAGTTTCTGGCGAAATTGACGTCAAAGATTGTTTGTCTGACGATTCGGAAATCCCATACTATGATCTGGCAACGCTCATCGATGACCAACATATTTGTCCCGACTATTTTGCCGTCTATGTTTATCGTTTAGATCTTTTGGAGCGTTGGCCCACACTAGCGACTCTACTCAGTCNNTGCTCAACGCACAAACCAAACAGTGGAAAAAATCGGAGTCTAGCTTGGCCGAGAATTTAGTGGCCTCTCGCTTTATGCCAGCTTCTAAGAATCTCAGCAGAGCGCACCAAAATCCGCAAGCGGTGCGCGGCAGCTGGCAGTCCTTTGTCCAGTGGGTGCAGGAACGATTTTGGCGAGATGCTTTGAATCACCTCTTCTTGGTTTTCTTACCTCTTCTTTTTAATATTCTCATCGGCATACCGCTAGGTGTTCTCGCCACAAAAAACTCGCAACTGAACTACTGGATACTGGGTCTGTGCGGTGTTGTGCAAACAATTCCTGCTCTCGCGTTACTGGTTTTTATGNNTCCCCAACGCTGCGTGAGTCAGCCGAAGCACTTGGCCTGTCGCCAGTTTGGAGATTCTTTAAGATTGATCTCCCACTCGCCTCACGCGCCATCTGTGCCGGAGTGAAAACTTCAGCTGTGATCAGCGTGGGAACAGCGACTCTGGGGGCCATCGTCGGTGCTGGAGGTTTTGGAGAGCCTATCATGATCGGCATTCGTCGTG
Source organism: Deltaproteobacteria bacterium (assembly GCA_003136475.1). Classification (GTDB taxonomy): domain Bacteria; phylum Bdellovibrionota_B; class Oligoflexia; order Oligoflexales; family Bog-1112; genus BOG-1112. The sequence continues at coordinate 2,192 of PLEQ01000128.1, read as the reverse complement.
ATGATCTGGCACTCATTTTTCAGGGCGCTATACCAGCCGCTCTGCTTGCGATTCTTATAGAATTTATCTTTCGACGGCTCGAACGTGTCGTTGTGCCACGAGGGCTGTTTGTCACGGGACGCAATTAAACACCGAAGGAGCCAAAGCCATGGGCAAGAGAAGTCGATGGGACCCTTACCTTCTTGGTATCCTTTACGCCTGCGTCACGAGTGTGTTGTGGGGGACTGTCGGCATTTTGCTCAAAGTTGCATCGCAGGTGCTTGGTCCCGCAAGCCTCGTTTGCTTACGGGCCTTGGTAGCCTTTTCTCTTCTCTTACCATTTATGGTGTATTTTCATAGGTCGAAATTCAAGTTTCGGCGCCCGCCTCTTGCCTTGCTTATTGCCGGATGCTGTCTTGCTAGCAATTATTTTGCTTTTATCAAGGGTGTCGCATTAAGTTCTGCGAGCAATGCTCAGGTTCTCAGTCAGGCTGGCCCCATTTTGCTGGTTTTGTTTGGGACTCTTATTTTGAAGGAAAAGATTTGCTGGCAGCAGTTCGGAGGCATTCTCTGTTCGATTTTGGGTTTCTTGCTATTTTATAGGGACCAAGTGAGTACACTTGCAATCGATAGCACTCTGTACCAAGAAGGTGTACGCTGGGTTTTGCTTAGCGCTTTGTTTTGGGCCACCTATGCGATAGTAGCAAAAAAAATAGTGGGCTCCATTGATCCCCACATGATGAATTTGTTTTTCCACGGTCTGACTACAATGCTTTTTCTGCCCTTTATCGATCTTACAAGCCTAAGCCATCTGGCGCTTTCGCAGTGGCTCTTGGTGGTTTTTTTAGGATTGTATACACTTATAGCTTACGGAACTCTAGCTGTAGCGTTTACCCATGTACCCGCGAGCACGGTGGGTATGATCATAGCCGTCAATCCGATGATTTGTGTGATCGTTATGAAAATTCTACAAATGGCTCACGTAACTTGGCTCAATCCTGAGTCCATCCACCTGACTGGCTATTTTGGTGCTGCGCTCTCACTCCTGGGTGTACTCATCGTCATCCGCTTCAGTACCCGACACTTAGCGCAAGAAGCCTACAGTGACTCCTAGCTGGAGCTTGAAACTATAACGGCATCCTTAGACGAAAGCAATTCGCTGCAAACGCTGACATTCCATCCTTGACAATAAAGTCATGTTTGAAAGATAAGGCACGATATGTCACAGCTGGATTTTAATGTGTTCAATAAGTCGTGATCTTAAACACGCTAAAAGGTCTTCCAAAATATGAAAAAATTACGCGTATCATCCAAATTCATTTCCGTCGCTAGAGCGATTCTTATTTCCTGCGTCTTGTGCCAGATAACCCCTCTAAGGGGCTCTGAAGACAAGCCAAATGACAAGGGTCAAAACCAAGACGAGGATTTAGAAAAATATGAAAAAAAAGAAATTTTGATGATGACTCGTCCCAACTCTTTAATTTTTACATTCTTAGCTAACAATGGTGAAGTGATTTCAAATATACAAATTCCCTATGAAGTTTTCTTTTTAATTATTGATAGATTCCCCAAACTCTCATCTTTCAGTCTTTCGAGGCTTGTATCTCGAGATTGGAATCATACGATTAGAGTCTATTTTGCATACTATTTTGCACGTTGGAAACTGACGATACCTATATCAACAGCTAATACGACTCGATTAATTTCCAACTTGCTTAGGATTTGCCCTGGCCTTGGAGGACTCGTAGTGCATGTGTCTAATATTCAGGAATCCTTATCTCTTAGCGGTTTTAGTCAACTCACAGAACTACAATTAACGAGTGATGACGTACGAGCAAGCATAGATTTACCACTTTCTATTGAAAATCTAAGATTAAGATTGAACGACCTAAGCTTCGTAAACCTTACATTACTGCCCGGACTCATAGTTCTAAACTTAAGAGGGAGCGGATTGACAGAAGTTCCTAACTCGATTTTAGAAATGACCCGTCTCACGGCGCTAAACTTACAAGGCAACCAATTACAGG
>PLEQ01000128.1:0-131 GCA_003136475.1 Deltaproteobacteria bacterium | reverse complement strand
TCTATCAGCATTGACTGGGCTCACAGAGCTAAACTTACACCACAACCAATTGACGGAATTTCCTAGCGGGATCTCATCTTTGATCCGTCTCACCGACCTATACTTAAGCTTCAACCAATTGACACAAGTTC
>PLEQ01000023.1 GCA_003136475.1 Deltaproteobacteria bacterium | reverse complement strand
GGCCGCCGCCCTAAAGGGTGACGATTTACGCCGATTCGTGGAGGACAATCCCGCTCTCGAATCGTCGGTGATGGAAAAACATCAGCAAAGGCTGGAACACCATTTTGGGAAAAACGAAGATGTCATCAAACTCGCATGGGAAAAGGGCATCAGAGAAGTTTACAAGAAATTTAGGAAAGAGGAATAAATTATGAATATTACACCAAACGAAGTGGATACTATTGAAGATGCTGGCATGATCGATGGATCGCCCGTAAAGCTCTTGCGAACCAAGGGCGGATTCTGGATGGCCATTGGCAAGCCGCGCGGCAAGTTCCGCGATGAGGCTATCGCTGCCGGAAGTCACCCTGCTATTGTGCGCTATCAACTCGAAAAGCAGTATCCTACGTTTCAACCTGTTTTGCAAAAGAGCGAAAACATGGCAGATATGGCTAAGGTTGAGAAACACTCCCATTACCTTTCTGACTCCTTAAGAAAGTCTGGTCATGACATTTTCTCGATTCAAACCCCTGGAAAGATTGAATTTCAGATCACGAAACAAAATGTGACTGTGCATTCGGTCGAAAGCCAACTCACAGACGGCGCTATCGTTTTTGGCAAGTTAAACATTGGCAAAGAGTTCACGCGTGCCCTCGCTGGAGCGACTGCTGAAAAAGCCATCCAGTGTGGAGCGAAAATCAAGATTTCGAGGTAGTTATGTGCGTTCAAATGGTTCGAGACAATATTCGATGCTCATATGACCCACAGGGTAACTTTTTGGAGCAAACCAAGAATTGTACAGAAGTGCTGATTCAATACACTCCAGGCAACTACATGATCGAGAAATTTTTACAAGAAATTCAGAAGTGCGCAAAGAATGGCACCAATCTGGATCTCAACGTCAAGGTCAGCTACGGCAGTTATCTGTCAGGATTCAAAACCAAAAAAGAGATTCGTCAGGCGTTGAGTGATATAAGTTTGAATGAAATAGTGAAATTGATGACATTAAGTCAACACGGTGCAGAAAAAACCCTCGAAGAACTATCTTCGATGTGTCTGAACAGAGAAGTGAATGGGAAATAACGACAAAAGAGGAAAACTGAACCCAGGATTCGAGGAATCGATTCTGATTGGGGAAGGCTCGCCATACGTTCAAGAGAGTTTTGATCTTGATCGATTGGAGAACTTTGTCAAAGGTCTTGGTGTGAAATATTTTCACTACAAGTCCATGCCCAGCCCTATTGGCAAAAAAGACCGTGGCGACTATCGTCGAAGCGATGGTGTCGACACAATCACTTCAAATGGTATGATTTACATTTGTGGCGGCACTTTTACTGCCACTATGACCGACAATTCGCGCGAACGTATGCGCGGTGCTGCCGGTACCCTCGATCCTTCCGAAAGTAAACTGGTAATGCCTAGATTTTACGATACTCCGGCTGGCGGCGATCCATGCCAAACTGGCGACCGCATTTATCTTTTGCCTGGAGACCGACTTTACGTTGCAGATCCCAAGGTAGACGATATGGTTGTCGCAGCTCACGAGATCGACTACGTGCCAGACGTCCCAAACGAAGCAATGTACCCAATCAAGGTCATTGAAGCTATTTTAGACAGCCAAAATATTCCGTACATTCAGGGAGTTGACTTCCAGTTGACGACTGATGGCAAGATTCAATGGATTGAAGGTGGCAAAAATCCTGGGATCGACCGCGACACCGGCAAGGGTAGAATTTACTCGATTCGTTATCGCTACAGAGCTTTTTGGTACATTACGGCGCTTCCAAAAGAAGTAAGAATTACAGGCTCGGTGGACGAGTGCGGCGAAAACGCGCCGACGCGCGCCGCCTATCACGCTATTGCGCAGCGCGAGTACATTTATCACAATCAAAACAAGGGCTCCAAAACCAACCAACTCAAGCCTACAGACCCGAAACGCGATCAACAAAGGCCGGTTGAACCTAGAAACCCATCTAAGTACTCAGTTCCAGTCGATATATCCGCAATTGGCGAAGGCCAAGATGGCGACGACACTTAATCTTAAACCTGTATAAAACCAAAGGAAGTTAGATATTTATGGCAACACCACTAATCAAAAGCAGACAAATAGTAGGCGATAAATCGCGCGATCTGGCAATCATCGAATTGCTATCGTACAACGAAAAATCGGGCGCAAGAAAAAGCATTGAAGTCGGTCGAGCGCTGCTCCCACTTGGCGATGGCGCTGGCGGATACACGACAAACGCATCTACCGCTCCACGAGTACTTCCTAGTGCGGGTCGAAATCTTGCAATTTATAACAACGCAGGCGCAGTAGGCGCAGTCACTGTTGGCGACAACACCATGACTTCCCAAGGTCCAGGAGCAGTCCAAGTTTCTGGAACCAATCAATTTGTTGGCGTTCCATGTATGCCAAATAGTTGGACCTACCTTTCTGCCGCACAATGGAACTACGTTGCCGCAACTGCCGCAACTCTGCTTGTATTTTTGATTGACGACGATACTTACATCATCGCTCAACCTCCTGCAGTAATCGCATCTGATGAACTAACTACTGCACCTAGCGGCGCACCTGTTAACGAACCTAACACGTAATAGGAGCGCAAGTGTCCTCTAGCGCTGATTCATTTTTAAAGAAAGCCCTCGGAGCAGACTTTTTCCAGTCTTTGGAAAAAGTCGAACTTTGGAAAATGGGCACAAAGACTGTCGTGGATCACGAAGAGATCAAGACAGCGTTGCAGATCGTGCCGCGCACGCTCATGAGCTTTCTTATCAGCAATCTCCAGCCTATGTTGGTTGGGGAAACTAAGGAAGTTGCCCTGCCAATTAAAAATGGCGAGCATCCCATCCTCAGAGTCAGCAAGCACGAAAAAGACGTGTATAGNNTTGCAGATTCAACCGAAAAATACACCGATAAGAAAGTTGCTGAGTTCAAATACCGCTCCATCCCTGGAATCGGACTCGTCATTATGAGCGCCTTTGAGCTTTACGACGTAGACGATCTGAATAACGAACCAAAGCACGACATTCCAGAATCTACTATTGCGATGGTTCAAAAAATGATCGACGAACGCCTTGCTCTTCACGATTTGATTGGCAAAGTAGTCGATAAAAAGATTACACAGCGCGACGCGATCCAATCGCTGGTGCTGGCGAAGTTGAGTCATTCGATGGAGAAGCCCAAGGATTCGAAACCCGCTCCGGCACATGAAACAAATGTTACCGTTCACGTTGAGGCTTCACCAAAGATAAACGTTGAACAAAAAGTAAAGATCAAGAAAGTTTCTCCACTTAAGGGCTTCCTAGAAGACCGACAGAAGAAACTCAAGAAGAACGAATACGCGATCACCATGACTAAAGGCGAAGATGTGTCCTGCCCAGATTGTGGACAGCACATTTTCAAAGGTGAGGCGTTTTCAGGATGCATCTGCTTTGGCGACGATATGGACAAGAAAGTATATTTGGCCAAAACAGAGAACGGCATGAAGGTTCGATTCGGTAAAGGATGGGACCCAGAAAACATCGAGATGCTATTAGAAGTTTTGCGGAGATATCGTGGATAACCAAAACATAGTCTACATGGCCTACGATGGCGATAATGCCGGTAGATTATGTGGACGAGCAGTACTAGCCGACAATCCAGACGCCCTACACGAGATTTCCAATCGTATTAACCTTGGCCACGAAGTTGTTAAGCGTTGGGTTGAAAGTCACGGCGGCAAATTTATTTCTGGTGGTGGCGACGAAGGCGTATTTAGCATTCCATTCGACGCAGTACAGTCCGTAAACGAACTTCGGGCAGACTACGAGTATGCCACAAATTTGACGGCCACGGTTGGAATTGGCAAGACTCTCTCAGAAGCCGGAAAGGCAATGCTTGTTGGAAAATTCAGGGGTAAAAACATGGCTGTCATGTATAGACCTGAAATCGAAAACGAAATCCAGCAGGCACTAACTCGAATGCAGCAAGGCACCGCCTCTGCAGAAGAGAAAAAAATTGGCGAAGCGTATTTGCAGCCAGAAGGATCGGATATGAATCTAAGTGAACAAGCCCCACAGGCACCGCATGATTGCCCATACTGCAAAGCGCAGCCTGGACAACAAGATCCAAATCATTGTAAATACTGCCACGATTTAGAGCAGGCCGCACCGTGCCCATACTGTGTTGCTCCCGCTGCGGCACCTTTGGCTGAAAGCGAAGACTGTCAATATTGTCAAAATCCAAAGACTGGTCATGACTGCCCGTACTGCAAAGACGGCGCTCACGATGCTAGTGTTTCTGGACATCCTGCTGACTGCAAGTATTGCGCACAACAAGATCAAAGTCAATCTGTTCCAGACGCAAATGGCGGAACCGCTCAACAAGTTACTCCTAGCGGTGGACCTACTGTAAAAAATCCAACTACGACTGACAGTGAAAACTATATCGGTCAAGATTTGAATTCGCCCGATCTTCCTAAGCCCGAAGCTATTCAGCACAATCCAGACGGTCTTGGCTACAGCGACGACACTCCTACTAACGAGAATGTCAAACTGGATGCACAAGGACAGGGCGGAGATAGCAATTTGGTTCACGAACCTACTGATGCTGGCGATCCAAAGAGCGACGAGACGGTTGAAGGCATTGCTCAAGAAATTGAGAACGATAATCTGCCGATCTATGAAAATTCACCATCTAAAGTTGTTGCTCAAATGGATGACACTGATCTTGCGACCGGCACTGCTATGCAGGGCGGAGTTAGCCGACCAGAAAACTATGCGGACGCAAACGCTCCCAAAGACCTTGGTCTTGGCGAGGACGAGCAACCGCCTGATGTTACTCAACTTATGCAAGAAGGTCTCGATAACCACGCCGATAACATCGGTCGTGAAAAGGTCATCAACCTAGTTTCTGAAGCACTTGTTGGATTCAAGGCCTGCAAAGGTATTTTGGAAAAAGCAAAATTGCAAGCTCCTCAATTACTCTACTCTTCTCTTGCCATGCTAAAGGCCATGATAGAAATGGCTAAAATGCTTGGTCTAGATCAAGAAGCCAACACTGGCGACGGCAGCGATCCACTTGGCGAACCTCAAGGAACTGCAAGTAACCCTGCTGATGGTGGAATACCCGCTGGCGGCGCGAAAAGCGGTGCAGGTCAAGGCGAATTGGCGACTGCAACATTAGAGGGTGATCCAAACAGCAATACCAATATGCCGAACTACGCTCCAAAGGATTCTTCCAGTGCGAACGGCGGACCTGCTGCAAAACAGGGAGCACCCCCTGAAAAAAAGTCTGAAGGGGCAATAGGGCAGTCCGTTGCTAAATTGCCCACGCACGCCACGACAGAACACGTAGCGCGCACTCCTTATTTGCCCAACGCGACAAATGAGAAAGGTCAGAAGAAAGTAATCGATCCAATCAACGGCAGAATTCGTTGGATCGATATGAAAGATGGAAAGGTCCAAAGTCCGACAGGAGTACCTGTAAAACCAGGCGCTATCGAAGAAGAAGGACCAGTGCAAAAGGAACCAGATGCCCCTAAAGTTCGACATTAACGCAGACGAAATTCTAGCTCAGTTCACTGAGTTGAAGGAAGAGGTCAAGAAAAATATNNACTTGGTCACTCTTACTCGTGCGCGTATCGTTGAGCAAACAGAGACTCTTTCTAGTGCGACGAATCGCATCTACATGGAAGCTCTTGGTAACGAAGAAGAAGTGGCTCCCAATGTGTGGGTCATTGCGCTTGACCAAAAGGCTCTTTGGATTGAAGAAGGCATCGAAAACAATCACGACATGAAGCCTGATTTGCTGAAGGGTAAGCCCTATCGAATCATTCCCTTCAGATATGATAGGCCGGAAAGCAAAAATACGCCATTTACCCAAGGGTTGATAGGCGAAATTAAGCAGAAGTTGAAGGTCGAAAAACTTTCGATTTCTAAGATCGAAAAAAATAAAGATGGTAGTCCAAAGCTTGGCAAACTGCATGAGTTCAACTTTGGCGGCCCGATCCGTGGTCGAGGTAACACTCCAGCGCTCACACGCTTGACTGTTTATCAGAGTCAGCAAAAGGATTCGAGCAAAATCAGGAGAGACGTTCTCACTTTCAGAACGGTTTCAGCGGGTCCAGCCTCAGATGGCAAGTGGATTCATCCTGGGTATCAAGGTAAAAAGTTCATGGATAAAGCCATGGAAAAAGCGATGAAAGACTGGGAAGAACAGATTCTACCAGAAATTTTGGCAAAATGGGGCAGTAGATAATGACGCCACATATTAATAAAATAACGGGCATATATTTTTTACAAGACCCTCGTAGTAATGAAGTTCGATATGTTGGTCGTAGCATGGACATAGAAAATAGATTTTTGGAACACGCATATCCGAGCGCACTACAAAGAAATGAAAAGTTGCCTTTATATCGCTGGATAGCGAAGTTAAAAAGAATGGGCATGATTCCAATTCAAGGCGTTTTGCAGGCCTTTTCGTCAATAAATGACGAACAGCTTAATGAATGCGAAAGATATTGGATCAAATACTATAGAGACATCGGGTCTCCACTGCTCAACCTTTCAGAGGGCGGATTTGGATGTAGTGGCTATAAGTACACCGAAGAACAGCGAAAGAGACGTTCTGAGCAATTAACGGGAAGAAAAATGAGCGAGGCATCTCGTAAAAAAATGATTATGGCCCAAGGTACGCCGATAATCGATAATTTGGGTCATATATATATTAGCGCAGGAGAAGCGGCAAGAACCTTAAAAATCTCTCAACGAAACATCTGGAAGGTGTTGAATAAACAGCTAAAATACACTTCTGGATACTCATTCGCGTATCTGTCTGAAGGAACGCCCAAAATAGTGCCAAAGCACAGAAAAATCGTTGATGAATTGGGTAATTTTTATAATACCTCTGTTGAGGCAGCTAAAGCCAACAATATCAGCCCTCAAGCTTTGTGCTACTTATTGAAAAGTGGTGGAACTAATAAACATGGCAAAAAATTTTTTACTGCGAGCAATGAATAATTATGGGAATATTCCAGGGAGACGTGATTATTAAGGCAATGGTTGATTTGGGCATTGATGAAATGCGCAATAACCCGTGGCTATTGGACCACGCTTTTGAAAGTTTGCTTGCTACCAAATATGTTGCGGACAAGTACGGTCAAAAGAATATCGACGCTGCCAAAGAGTGGCTCGCAAATAATAAGATCGACGTCTATATGCGTCCGCGCGAAGATAAAGACCAGACTCCAATGGTCACCATTTTCCCTTTGCCGTCAAACGAAAAATCAGAAATGAAAAGTATGGGCGATATGTCAACCATACGCAAGATTTTGTTGCCAAACGAGATCGGCAAGCCAATTCCCTACATTGTGAAGCCATTCACGCCACTTGGATACGATCCAAATCTTGGCCTTCTAATGTTGCCCATCACGACTCCTGGAATAGAAACCGTTGTGGCAGGTCAGGTGTTGGTTAATCCAGCGAACTCGACCGGATACATTATCCAGGGAGTTATTGGCGTAAACGATACCACTTTGGCTATTCAAGTCGAACCAGGCACTCCAATTCCAGGTGCCACGGTACTTGGCATCGTTCCAGAATTCCAGTATTACGAAGCTCGTGTTGAACACACCTTCAATCAAGAAACGTACTCAATTGGATGCTACGCGCACGGCGACGTGCAAAATCTCATCTTTTTGCACACCATCGTTTATTATGCCATTATGCGTTATAGACAAACCCTTTTAGAGGGTAGCGGATTCGCGGAAAGCGTAGTAAACAGCGGCGGCGTGGACGAAGACCCAAATTTTAAGGGTCCAGGTGGCGAAGAGTGCTATGTCAGATTTATTACGCTGACAGGCCAGGTCGAACAGACTTGGATTAAAGCTCCGCAACGCTTCATAGAAAGTGTGGTAATCGCGGACCACACTGCCGGATTGACGGGTGGAATCAAGATTTTAACCAACGAACCAACACCTTCTGTCATTGATCCCCAGGACGAGTCTTGGTTCACGATAGAAGACACTGACGACGAATCTTAAGCCTATGC
>PLEQ01000447.1 GCA_003136475.1 Deltaproteobacteria bacterium | reverse complement strand
GAAAGCCTGAGCAGCCGTGATAAAATTGACGCTTTGATCTTCAAGACCAGTATCTTCAGTCAAATGCGCGTGCCGCGAGCGGGAACACAGATGGCAAGTGTCCGGCATCCGAAGGCCGGTCCGGTAAAGCGACCCTTCTGAAGCCTCTGTCCCAATAACCGAGCTCTCTGGTCCGGCCCGGCGTTGCAAGCGTGCAGACGATGTCTGCAGCCCGGCCACTTGGGGCCTACACCTACCAGCGCCACCAACCCGAACACACCGTTCTGTACAAAATCGTCCAGGAAAACCTCGAGACATTCCTGAGGCTGGTCCAACAGGAGTGCGGCCGTCCCCTGCCGGACTTCGTAGAGGCGGAGTTCCGGGAGTACCTAAAGTGCGGGATCTTGGCTCACGGGTTCCTAAGGGCCAAATGCGAGTCGTGCAGCCACGAGCACCTGGTCGCGTTTAGTTGCAAAAAACGCGGCTTCTGCCCCAGCTGCGGCGGCCGGCGCATGTCCGAGAGCGCCATCCACTTGGTGGATGAAGTCTTACCGATCAAGCCCATTCGTCAATGGGTCATGAGCTTCCCCATCCAGATCCGGCTCCTCCTTGCGGTTCGGCCAAAGATCATGAGCGAAGTGCTCAGCGTCGTAACCAGCACGATCTCAGGCCACCTTTGCAAAAAGGCGGGATTCAAAAGAACAAAAGCCAAGACGGGAGTCGTTACGCTGATTCAGCGCTTTGGTGGATCCATCAATCTGAAGATGCGCTCATTATACCTGCCTTTTTTAAGTAGTTGATTTTATTCAAATAGCGATCGCTGATTTTCTGAAATATCCCCCTGAAGGTCAAGCTTCCCGGTCTTTTTTAGGCGATTGATAATTTCGCTCACCGATTGTTGATCTAGATCAGAGCGTAAGATCTCCCACGGGGCCCACGGCGCGACTTGAGTCATCGGGAGGATCTTTGCATCCACCAGCCTTCGAATGGTGGTGTCGCTTACCCCACAATGATTCGCCGCTTGGGCAAGACTCAAAATCCCGTCTTCTCGCCGATCACCGAGTTTTTCCGTCTCAATACCATTGGATCTTCTTGCCGATGCGACACTGGATTGACTCCATGGAAATCCCTTTCCCGTCTTGCGCTTTAACTTGTTTAGTACTCTGGCAATTTCACCGTTATCGTAGCGATCAGCCATTTTTCGGATGAGGTCGATGTCTTGGAGTTCGGACTTTCCACCAACGCCGGAGGCTGGTTTTTGCATCTTAATTTCCGTATGAGAACCTCCCTTCCAGTGAATGACAAAATGAAGCGTCTGCGATTTATCGTCTAAGTTGACAATGATTTCCTCAATCACCGTGCGGAGAATTTTTTTCTTCGTCTCAATGGGACAGAACGGGGAATTCCAAACTTGTTCAAATCGCTCGCCCAGATGAAGAATTTGGTCCTCCTCATCCTTGGTAAGGCTTCTTATTTGTCCAGCACTCTTAGCCAATGATTTTTTGGCCACTTCGAGTTCTTCAAGTTTGGAATTCCATCGCCGCTCCAGTTCCGCGGCTACCAGGCGATTTCTCGGATCGGCCTCGTTGTATTGCTCAAAGGCTCTGCGCGATTCGTAACTCAGCTGCTCAACTTGGTCGACCAGAAGCCGATGCTTTCCGTCTGATTTTGACCGAAGGTCTTCGACTGCCTTTAGACTCGCTTTCAAACCCAGGGGCGAAATGACCTGACCGACCACTTCAGAGAAACGTCGATCGATTGTGGCGCCTCCAAAGCCGATGCAGTATTTTCCGCCAGATGGAAAATCTCCCGAACATAGGTAGCGTGCGGCTGTGCCACTCTTTCCCCAGTAACGAACATGGATTTTTCTTCCACAACGGCCGCAACGAAGTAGTCCCGATAGCATTCCATTCCCTTTCCGTATCACCGAAACGGATTCATCTTTTCCAAGACGCAAAGTATTTGAACGCAACATCTTTCGATTTTCTTCAAACGTTTCCCAGCCAATGTAGGGCTCATGGTGATCGCGAATAAACACGCGGCTTTCTTCGGGGTTTGCCTTTGGAATGCACCTTTTGATCAGACGTCCATCGGAGAAAACTGTCGTCGTAGGTTTGCGACCATACACGTATACCCCAGCATAGATCGGATTATTTAGAACGGACCGAATAAATGTGTGGGAGGGCAGTTGCCAGCCAATTTTTGCCTTCCCGTCGCCTCGAATATTCACCGGCAGCGTCACCTTATTCTCGTGAAACCATTTGTGCGTCTGGCGCCCGCTCCAGGTCTCACGATATTTTGAAAAAATCAAATTGATCGCCGACTGAATTCGTTGGTCAGGATCTTTCACAATTTTCTTGTCCAAGTCCAATACGTATCCCGGAGCTACTATGCGGAAGAGTTCCCCCCGACGAGCCTTCTCTTCTTGACCCAAAAGAAGTCTGCTTTTCAAAATCTTAAGCTCCACCACACTCAGCGTCCCCTTGATTCCCAAGATGAGTTGGTCATCCATTGTGCCCAGATCGTACACCTGATCCGCGTCTCCAATCAATGTTCCAAAAACCTGACAAAGCTCTAGCAAATGACACCAGTCTTTGTCTGTTCTTGAAAGTCTGGAAACCTCCCGACTCATCACTATTCCCACCTCGCCAAGAGTGACCGACGCAAGAAGCGCTTTGAACCCGTCGCGGCTTTTCGCGGAGATCGCGGCGCTGGAGCCAAGGTCACAGTCAATGACTTCAACTTCACTAAACCCAAAGGCCCGCGCCCGGTCCTTGAGTGCATATTGTAACCGTTGACTCTCCATGTTTTCCTGAACTTGTCTCAGTGAACTCTGCCGGAGGTATACGATAGCTTTTTTGTTAAGGTGTTGATCGGTTATTTTCGGATGATTCATGATCATGATTTTCCCCCTGATTTTGAAGGTTTATTTCTACAATGATTTGCACCATGAGCTCCACGAGCCGCACCTGCACTTCCGGCGGCAGCGCTACCGCCAACTTTTTCTCTTCGACTATTGTGAATTCCATTTGTTCCATAGGACCCTTCTTCAACTGGCAGAGTGCCAGGAGGGGTATTCTTCTCCGATAATGTCACAGGGACTAAGCACAAAAGCGAGGAGAGGGCCTGCACACTGATGACGGGCGAAGAAACGATGCTCAACTCCGCGGCGGCCGGCGCAAGCATCCAGGCCGGAATCTTTAGCGAAGCCCCTTCTGGATCGCGAATCGTGACCCAATCTGCTTGTCGCCTTGGAGAATGAATAACGCTGAGCCATTGTCCCGAATGTGGGTGAAATCGGTAGTAAACGAAAACTGCCGAACGATTGGTATTTTGGGGTGTTGTTGCTCAACGTCCACTTCCATCAACTCTATCTCGATGGGGTTTATGAGCTAGATGACGAGGGCCGGCCAAGTGCTTGGCATATGACTAAGCCTCCGACCAAGACTGAGCTGGGTGAGGTACTAAACAAAATCGTCAATCGCATCACCAAGCTTCTGGAAAAACGAGGCCTTATCAAGCGCGACGAAGACGACCACTTACAAATTAACCTCGACGAAGACGATGCCCTGGCCAGACTCCAGGCGGGAGCGGCCACTTACAGGTTCACACTTGGCCCCAATAAGGGAAAAAAGGCGCTCACCCTCAAAACCGTGCCTGAGAATGATCACAACTCCACTCACGGATTGGTGGCCACTAACTC
>PLEQ01000236.1:9930-15369 GCA_003136475.1 Deltaproteobacteria bacterium | reverse complement strand
TTACGGCACTCACAGCGACTGAGATCAACACATGGGGTTTAATTACGACCGATGTTGGGAATATCAATGATTGTCCGTATGTGATGATTTTCTGCGATGACGTATCCAATGTGATTCTGTCAGCCACGATCTGGCTTCGTTAGCAGGTTTGCGCACGTGTCCGTATCTGCTTAGATTTTTAAATTATTATCTGTGTTTATGGAAGTCTACCAAGAAGATCGCATATTTGGATGGGGTCGAAACTTTGAGTTTTGATAGAGGCGTTCTAAAATAGGTAATGGACTCACTCACAGAAAACTGTGAACCCCCTGGGAGTTTACAAAGTATGAAAATGGCTACTACGTTCTTTGTTCTTGGTTTTTGCTGGGCACTGAATGGCTGTAAAACGTCACAGAGTAACAATTCTGCAGATTCGCCTTCCTCCGGGTCTCAGTTGGGACTCTTGGATTCTGACAATAAAATGGTTTTGCCAATTCCTGAAGGGCTGACTGTTCCTACGACGCAGTCCTCACAGGCAACGATGGGACCATCCGCAAGTGCTGGGGTGAGCGGGCTTGGTCTTGCTGAAACCAATGTGCAGAATTATGCAGGTGGGGGGCATGCACCGGTAAATACTGAAGCTGAGGGCATTACCTCCGCCTGCTGGTCGATCGACACCCGGTTTCCCAATGCAAATTGGCAATTCTGGGCGCAATTGACCAATACTTCTACCAATAAACCGGTGCAGTCCACCACAGCCTCGATTGCGAACTGCGGTGACATTCAAATCGCACTCACGAATTTACTAAAAACCGCGCAATATAAGATCGATGCCGCAATTTACTACCAAACCAGTCCCACAGGGCCGAGTGTCGTTTGGTATCAAGGAAGCACAGCGCCTTTTACTCCTGGTGATCGGCAAGTGAATCTTGAGTTGTTGAAACTCCTACAAGACGAACAAGTGAATGTAAACGTCCAACAGTCACCTGCGCAAATGTGTAACCTCAGTGGCTATTTCTGGACTGGCTATTCGTGTCTCAATCAGCCGCAAGGAATCGTATTCACTTATACGAGTACCGCAGATATAGCGGATCCGACAACGGTCGCCAATGAAAAATGCTTGCAGCTCGATAGCGCAGCCGAGTTGATGACCTGTACTTTCAATTCCGATCAGCTCTTTACGTTGAATTTTTACCAGAAGGGTGTAACAACTCCCACCGCAACCCAAACAAGTCAGGGAATCAAGGCAACAAGCGAAAATTGGTACTATATAGTGGTAGGTCAAGAAACGATTGTCAGCAGTACAGGTGCTGTATCGACCACTCAAAATCAATGTCTCACTGCCAAATTGTCTACCAACACACTCGTAAAAGCGCCGTGTCTGATAAGTGCGACAAATGGCACCGTTGATTCCAGTCAACTCTTCACTTTAACTCCGTCCACTCCGAATGATAACGCTGGGCAAAATACTTTCCGTATTTCGAGAATGGATGCCAATAACTTGAATCCGCTTTGTGTCGGTGTTCCACCAAGTACTACGGGGCCTCAAGGTACTTCGCCCTTCTACGACATGGCTCCCATTTCCCTTGTATCTTGCAACCAATCCAATGCTGCTTTGACAGCGAGTCAGTTTGTACAGTTTCTGACAGCTAATGATTTTGGCAATCCCGTTCCTACGAACTAAGAAGCCTTTCGAGCTAACCTGAGATCCCTCGGCTTTGCCTCTGGATGACAAGAATGCTCGTCATTCTGAGCGTNNCGGAGCTCTTCCAGACTTTTCAAGCAGCTTCTAAGATCCGCTTCTTTGCTGAATAGAAACTTCTTCAGAATCTTTCAAATCCGCTTTTCTGGCTCGTGAGAAAATGCCATGTCTTTGTATATACCGGGCATATTCTTGATATTGGGGATCCCGTCCGAGATGCCGCTCCTCAGTTTTGGCACGTATGAAGTATATACAGTTCAATCCCAATAAGAGCACACAATGACGCAGGCTGTCTTGGAATGTCGAAGAGACCATAAAAGGCATTGATATCATCCACCATGCTAGATTCTTGCTAATATACGCCGGATGTTTGGTGAAACGATAAGGACCGCTTGTGATAATGCCTCTATTGGTTAGATTTGAAAAACGAATGCCAAAAGCTAGCGTTGCCCACACGTAAACTCCAATCAATAGCAAAATGCCAGATCCCCAAATTGTATAAAATGATGAGCCGCTGAGCCAATGACCCCACTGTTTATCGCTATCGTACGCTAGGTAATTGGCTGAGAAAAATGACCAGAAAGGTTGGTAACAGACTAGTGCAATGCCCCAACCTAAAAAAGTTGGTTCGGTCGTGCGAATGTGGCTGTCGAGCAGGCGTAAGGTACACATGTACCCGATCGTGACAAAAAGGAGGTCAATCGAAAAGAAGAACCGAAATAGGAACTCAAAGCTATTCGAGAAACTTGCCAAAACACTTGCTAAGTCAAAGTGAACATAGAAATCAATATCTCGTCTGAAATAGATAAACATCAGAGGCAAGAAGAAANNCCATCCTAAAATCACCTGCAAGATCTCTGCAGAAAAATTCTGCTTTCTTAGTATCGCCATACCGAATTTCCAATAACTGTCCTGCGGATCGATAAGGAAGAGATCAAGCACGAGAAAATAAGGAATTGCTAAAAGACCGACGATGGGAGTTGCCCAGGTGAGGAATTCATAAAATGGGGAATAGAAACCATTGCGATATTCCGGAAAAACTGAGTAAATCAGAGCAAACAAGCCAAAAATAGCATAGAGACCGAGTAGTTTTGCAGCAACACGTGCTAAATTAGCAGGCCTCTTTAGGGAAAAATCGATTCCCGTCGAAGGATTTCGGTAGGATTTAACAAAAAAGATCTCAAAAATAATCATCGGCAGTGCGGTTCCGCACAGAATGAATAGTGTCAGCTGAAAATTGGCTGCATCCTTAAAGAAATTACGTGTACAGTAGATCGCGAGAAGAAATCCCATCAACCCTGACAAACTGAACCAGATGTTCGTAACGGACTTTGGCGCCTTCATCAAATATCCTTTTCCTAGTGCACTCAGTGAGGAAGGTCTTCGTCTTACTCGAGGGTGAAATTCCTAGATTCAAGCAAAGCGAATGAGTCTAACTCGAACTTCATGAGATGAGAATGAGTTTGAGTGGAACTAAGCCGTTTCGGATCTTCTGGCTTCATCAAAATTTTAGAACATTGTTGTTAAAAAACTAATACCACAATCTGGTCGCTTTGGCTTTGGCTTTGGCTTTGGTGCTGTTGGTGTTGTTGTGTCGTTCTGATTTGGTGGAGTGAATATGACTATAATCCGTGTCTGGAATCAAAAGAGAAGAGCAGTGCTATTGTCAGCCTGCTTAGGGGTATCTCTATTTACTGGCAGTACCTTTGCTCATGCGGTCGTTCCTGGCGATCTTAATAATATTGGAAATCCTCAACTCGCGCATTTTTTAATGACGGGTAATCAGCCTGTAAATCCCGTGGGTCAAGTTGATGGAGGATCTTCTTCAAGTTCAAGTGGTGGACATGGGTCATCTGGAAGCTCATCAAGTTCGAGTGGAGGACATTGTTCGTCCGGTGGCTCGTCGAGTTCAAGCGGTGGTCATGGATCGTCATCGTTTGGTGGACATGGTTCGTCAAGCGGGGGTGGCGGTGGACATCATCACCAGTTACACGCAATCGTGATCCCGGTTCCTTACTTAGACTTGGACCGGGGTCGCAAGATCATCGATCTTGGTGGAGGTATGGATCCTCGGCAGCAACAGAAGCAGCAACAAGTGCCATTTAGTTACACGCAAGGAGCATGGGTTGATCAAGGTTCATCGAGCTTTGTAGGGTCCGAGCTCCTTATGGCAAAAATGGGAGATCGTTATAAAGTTATCGATTCCACGCGAACCGTTGGGGGCGTAGGGATTGCGGATATTTCGCAATTAGCTCACGTCGGTCACGGCTTCATCAGCGCTGTTGGTGGCTTCATGCCGCTGTTTGGAAAGAATGCTTACTCCGAACGGTATGTCGATTCCGAGCAAGCTGGGGAGGATTTACCTCGACCGTCTATTCCAAAAGATGCGGAAGAAATGGATCTTTGGGCTGATAACGATCTTTTGCAGTATTCTCACGAAGGAGGGATTTCGATCTTTGCTGGTGTAGGTCCGATGGCACAGGGCGTTATATTCCCAGTGATGTTTGAAGGTGAGTGGGGTGTGACACTAAAGAAATTAGACGTGAACACCTTTGTCTTGGCTGTTGAACGCAAGAAAACGATTAGTGCTAGAGCGTTGGTCGGAAATATTCTTGCAACGGCGTACGCTACGCTCCTTAAGGATCTCAAGAAAATCTACGCCTTCGAAATCGATCTCAGCAATCCAAGAGCCAGAGAATTATTCCCAGAGTACATTCGTGGCAAACTCTCTCTGTTGCAGGCGGCAGCCCGCGATGGCGAAACTTGGATTACGGAACTGGATGCCGTCAAGGAGATCGGTTCCCGGAAATCAGTTGCGATGCGGTTTGGTATTCCCTTGCTCTTCAGTCAAACTTGGGAAGCCAGCCATCGGAATAAAGAGTCTGGCATCATCGATGAGGATCCCACTGATTACGAAAAAATCGACGAACGTCTCGCCTATTCTTCGAATATTCGTAACGTGATTGCGAAGCGGAATCGTTACAGAGCTTACAAACACGTGCAAAAAGGGACTCGTATCATCGCGCGTTTACACAAGGAAAATCAGTACTCAACCGTGCAAGAAGCCGCTAAGGAACTTGATCTGATTTGGGAATACTACAATGATGGAGCGAAAGCTCATTCATTTGAAAAAGCCATGACAAGAATTTCAAAATTTAGCGGCATGCCGGATAGATTAGTGAAAGTTTGGAATGNNTTCGACAGATGATACAAAATTACGGCATTTACGCGAACAGACTTTAGTTAGCCGAAACGCTGTAATTGAAGGTCGGCAGATCATCCAGGACTACTTCTACAATAAAGGTGATCCTAGTGGTCTGTGTAAGAGAGTTCTGAGTTTTGAACATTGCGTCAACAGCTATCATAAAAAGACAGCAATTGCTTTGGATACCTTGACACTAAGTTTAACAGATTTCGCAAGAGAGGATTGGCGGAGTGAAAAGGATGCTATGAATCAATTGGTTGACATTGGGAATCTGATTTTTGAAACACCGTTTACCTTACAAACGATGATCAAAATTGCACCTGACGATTTNNAAAATTCCAACCCGTGATCATGAATGGTAGTGACCTTTTGTGATGTCCGCACAGGATTAAAATTCCCCTTCCTTTTTTGGTCTGAATGGCCTCTTTTAGGAAGGGGCTTCTTAAGCATCTGTTTCAATATTTGAAGCAACTCTCCATTGAATTTCACACTATTGCAACCATTGCGAAACGGGTTCTAGCAAAAATGACTCAAGACTCACACCTTGGGCGCC
>PLEQ01000236.1:0-9916 GCA_003136475.1 Deltaproteobacteria bacterium | reverse complement strand
TGCTCCAACACTCGACTCAACAAGACGACCCCAAATTTCTCTTTGCCCCTGAGCCTCTTGGAAGCCTTCTCGAAGCTGCACGGACAGCAAGGCGGTATCCAAAACTTGCCACTTAGGACTTGAGGATCTCACGCGAACAGCTTGCTGAGCATATTTTTCAATTCCGGATAAAAGACCTCCTGCATCCAGAAGTTCTAGGTAATGAGCGAGCGTTGTGGTGTTGCCTGCATCTTGAAGTTGCCCAAGCATTTTTTGATAGGACAAAATTTGACCAGAGTAGTGGCATCCCAGTTCAAAAAGACGACGGAGTAAAGCAGGCTTTGACACCCGGCTCATCAAGAGCACATCACGTGAAATCGTTGTTTCAATCAACGAATCTTTGACGTAGCGTGCCCAACGATCCTCGTCCGTAATCAACTGCCCTGCGCCCGGATAGCCACCAAAATAAATATACTTCTCAAGCGACCATCCAAAAGCTTCTTTCATTTCCCTAAATGACCAGTGAGGAACTTGAATAAGTTCGAAGCGTCCTGCTAAACTTTCGGACAGACCACCTTGCAAAAGAAGCTGTGAAGAACCCAGCAGCACTACCGGAAGATTCCGTCCGTTTTTTGTATCCTCGTCCCAATATTGTTTTACGAGAGCTGACCAATCTGGAAGTTTTTGCACTTCATCAAGTATAAGTATAGCTTTGGCATCATGTTGGCTCTTCTGCCTCGCAGCTTCCCATTGCTGTCCTATCCACGAAGCGGATTGCAAACCCGGCTCATCCGCAGAGCCATATTGAAAAGGTATACCCAATTCCTTTGCTACTTGAAGGGCCAGGGTGGTTTTCCCAACCTGGCGCGGCCCGACCAGAACCTGCAAAAACTGCCGTTTTTCCTTCAATCTAGCGGAGAGAGGAGCGAACATAGGTCTAAAATATATCTTTTGTTTCATATGTTTATATCTAATTTTTAAAATTGCTCAATATACTGAGTAATTTTACTCAATGCACTGAGTAAAGTCAAATCTAGCATCTTGCGTAGAATATCAGCAAGGTGATCTTCTAGCTATCCGCCGCTTATCTAACTAAGCAGGCTTCTCTGATGAAGTTTTTTTCGCGGACATGTCGCCTTGCTGGCGTTAAGGAAATCCACTTCCATAGCTTACGCCATACTTGTCTCATATTTAACGTACTTTTTCGGCAAGAAGGCGTAAGCCTTCCCTAACGGCTCCGATTTCTGAATACCCGTTTAAGGTGAAGAAATNNGAGCTCACTATCACTTGAACTGAAGCGAAATGATTTAAGTTGTGAGGCTTCTCGTCCTTTGTGTCCTACAAAAGGGATCCATCGGAGATAGTTTTTTGGTGAAATGCCATGATAGTCCTTAGTCGCTTGCCCACTTCTTATTTCTTTAACGATTTGATCTAAATCGTTCGGACAATTTTTCAGATCTTCGAAAAGACTTGGCTTTTTAATGACGAGAGCAGGAAGCAATTCAAAGATACGAGGCTCGAAGGTCCCAGCCCAAATGTAGTCTTTTATGCTCAAACTTCCAGAGAAAGGTTGAATATCAGATTGAGTTTGAAGCAACTTAGCTCTAATCAAGCGCCCAACAACCCTTTTAAAGCGTGGTGATTCACGACCCTTTGCTATTTTTAAGTACTGAATTTTTGCATTTCGAATGAGATCATTCACCTTTGACAAACTCCTCTAAGTNNGAAGGACCTTTTGCCAAATATTCGATGATTATGTTCCGATTTCTATCACGAGCCTTCAGAAGTTTTGAAACTAAGACAAACTCCGGTTTTGCGATATATCCGTCAAAAGACTGTCCTTTGAACATGAGTAAGTATTCTGTTTCTTGAGGCATCCAGATTTCGTTTGAAAGCTCATCATAAAACAAACCATGTTTTTGCAATACCTTTGAAAAGAGAGCCTTAGCATAAGAACTAAAATTTGCATAAGCATCGACATCGAGAGTGGCAAAAAGAGTGAGATCTAGTTTCGCTTCAATAAGAGCTGTCTGACCCAAAATTTTAATGAAGAAACGAGGGATTTCTAAGCTGCTTTGTTCACGAAGCTCTCGATTGGTTGCAGCGACTTCACGATCAAGTTCCTTAAATATTTTGTCAATCATGATCTCTCTCTAATCGGATTTCAAAAATAAGTCTATACAACTTATCGGAAAATGTATATACATAATAAAAATTTGGCTTTATTGCATAAATAATCAATTGAAAACGGTAGGTTGGGTGCCCATACCGCCTTTGTTGCATAAATCAAACCTAGGCCAAGCGGCGGTGTCAGGTGCCGAAGCGGTTTACTAAGCTTAGTAGGGTAATTGCGAAGTTTTAAGCTGCGCGTATGCTTGACAGTACTCAAGTGCTTCATTAGTCCCGCCAGTCGGTCCTAATTGCTAACTAGTACAGTCGTGAAATTTTTTTGGGGCTCGCGCTAGCAGAGCCTCGTAGCTCTTCGCTAGTGTCAGGGAATACGATTGATCTTCAACATGTTGGTGCCGCCCATAGCTGTGAGTGGAATACCAGCTGTGATCACAACAAAATCGCCACGTTTTGCGAGTCCCAGACTTTTGAGGAGGTTGGGGAGATCTTGGAGTAGGACGTCTGTATTGTAGAAGAGTGGATTGACCATACCATAAACTCCCCACGTGTAGCCTAAGCGCTTAATGACATCGAGACGGGGACTGATGGCAATAATCGGTGTGCGTGGTCGCCAACTTGCGATGAGTCGCGTGATGGATCCGGTTAGGGTCAAAGAGATAATGGCTTTAGCGTTGAGGGTATCGGCCGCCTCGCAGGCCGCACGGGCAATGGCTTTATGCGTTTGCCACTTTGTCCCATCTTCAGGGAGGGAGAAGTACCTGGGGGTTTTTTTCAAACCCCATTCTTCAACACGATCGATGATGGCAGCCATTTTTTTAACACAGGCTACCGGATATTTTCCCGCTGCAACTTCGGCCGAAAGCATAACGCAGTCGGCCCCCTCCAGTACAGCATTGGCAACGTCTGCAACTTCCGCAAGACTCGCTTGGGGATTTTGGATCATCGACTCTAGCATTTGTGTTGCGATAATCACCGGCTTGGCATGGCGAGAGGCTGCTGCGATAATTTTGCGTTGAAAGGTGGGAACCTTCTCCACACTGCCTTCGACGCCGAGATCACCACGTGCGACCATGAGTCCATCCGCTACAGCAGCAATGGCTTCAATGTTCTCTACCGCAGCGAGTCGTTCAATTTTGGCGATGATGGGAATGTCCGAACCCATGGCTTTGATAATGTTTTTGCACTGAATAATATCTTGGGCCGTTTGTACGAAAGATAACGCGATGGCATCGACATTGTTGGTGATTCCGAAAATGAGATCGCGATTGTCTTTTTCCGTCAGGGTGGGGACGGAAAGCACCGAGTTTGGAAAATTCACCCCTTTGCGGCTTTTTAAAAGCCCTCCGTCGCGGACTTCGATTATGGCGTTTTGACCTTCGATAGCTTTGACGACACAGGCTAGAAGTCCATCATCCATGAGCACTAAATCGCCAACTTTGATGTCATCGATTAAATTTTNNAATGACTTTGGGGTCGCTTTGCTCAACGCCATAGGTCAAAGTGTAGGTTTCCTTCTCGACCAACTTGATGGCGCCGTTAAGCAATTGCCCGGCTCGAATCTTGGGACCTTGGAGGTCTTGTAGAATGGTGACATTTCTCTTAGTTTCCTGAGAAAGCTGACGCAGATTCTGAATGGCCTGGAAATGGTCGCTATGTTGCCCGTGAGAAAAATTCAGACGTGCGATATCCATGCCGCCTTCGAGCAATTCACGCATGACAAGAGGATCCGACGAGGCGGGTCCAATCGTTCCGATAATTTTACAGCGGCGGACTTGACCGGCATTTTCTTGAAAGTCTCGCAAACCGTAGATTGTTGGTAGGGCACTAGATTTTTTATTCATTTTCGGCGGCCTTTTTGTTATGCTTCGCGCAGGGATTCCGCGAACTTGGAATCATACCGTGAGCCTTCTTATTCAATATCTTAAAAAGGATCACTTCAGCACATGTTCTCTCAACTTTTAAAAAAGAAAATTATTTTTATCAGTGGCAAAGGGGGAACAGGCAAGAGCGTAATGTCAGCCGTGCTTGGATTGCTTGCCGCGCAGCAGGGGAAAAGGGTGTTATTGGCAGAATCGCAAGTTTTCGACAAATTGTCGCCGCTATTTGGCTATGGAGCGATTGGGCATAACGAGGTCCAAGTCGCTGAGCGCGTATCCTGTATCAACNNTCAATCTGGATGCCAAACGGTGCTTTGCCGAATATGTGAAGCTTCACCTCGGGATGGAACAGCTTTATGATCGGGTCTTTCGCAATGGCCTGGTCACGAGCTTACTCGATGCCATTCCTGGTCTTGATGAAACCATGATTCTTGGACGCCTCTTCCACACGTGTGAGCTCAGTTCGTCACAAAAATATGATCTTGTGATTTTTGACGGTCCGGCAAGCGGTCATTTTTTGAATTTGATGGCGACCCCTGAAACCATTATTCAATCGGGTTTAGTGGGTCCTCTGGTGCGTGAAGTGGGGCGGGTACAAGCTTTTCTGAAAGATTCCAGCAAGTCTGCAGGAGTGATTGTGACGCTGCCGGAAGCGCTTGTGATGAATGAGACCTTTGAGTTTCTTCCCATCTTTGCTGAGAAGGTTCCCGTCCCGTTGGCAGCGATCATCCTCAACCGTGCGTATGTTTACGAGAGTGGAAATTTTCCGCCAGCGATTCAAGCTTATTTTGACCGCAAACAAGCTGAAACTCAGCGTTCACGTGAGGACCTTGTGGACTTACTCAGAAAGACTCGGTTTTGTGACAAGGTTTATACTTTTCCAGATATACAGGTTGTGCCGGAACCCCTTAAGCCCCAGAGCGTTTATGACATTGCACCCCTAATTGAAGGAATGGATTTTGCCGCTGAGCTTACTTGATTTAGTTCAAGAGAAAAAAAAAGTCTTTGTGCTGCTAGGCCCCGGAGGTGTCGGTAAGACGACCTGTTCGATTGGTCTTGCGGTTTATGCTGCCATGCAAGGTAAACGCGTCGGTCTCCTCTCGATCGATCCCGCACGACGTCTCGCCAGTGCGCTGGGCTTAAGTTTCGAAGGAAAGCCGACCGTGCTAAAATTTGACGAAGCACTAGCTGGCTCGGTCGAAGCTTCGATGTTGGATCAGAAAGCGATGTTCGACCACATGGTCCATCGCTACGCACCAAGTCCTGAGGTAGCGGAAAAAATCATTCGCCATCCCCTCTATTTGGCTGCGAGTACGCACTTATCGGGCTCTATCGAATACATGGCTTTGGCTCGTTTGCAGGAGATGGTCGAAGACCGGCGCTACGAGATTGTGGTTTTGGACACCCCTCCGGATGGCCATGCCCTTGATTTTCTCTCGCGACCGGACGTTCTCTCACGTTTTCGTGAGCAGCGTGTGATGAATTGGCTCGTCAAACCCTTTCTCTTTGCCGCCAAGCTTGGCATTGGGCGCTTGATGAATTTGGGTGAAAAACTGATGGGTGGCGTCGCGCAAGTGACAGGTTTCAAAGCCCTGCAATCCCTTGCGGAATTTCTCGTTCTCATCCAGCAGGTCATCGATGGTTTTCATAGCGCAAGCGAGAAAGTTTTGAAAACACTCAGGGACTCTTCGACAAGTTTCTTCTTGGTGACAGCGCCGACGCCACCGGGTATTCGCACCGGGCTTGCCTTAGGCACGCAGCTTGGTGCTATTGGCTATGGTCTTGACGGCGTCATTTTGAATCGTCTACTGTTGCGCGAGATCCGTCGTGAGCTGGGCGCGTACCAGACGGAGGAGAGTCCGCAGCAAGCGGGCAAACTTTCAGCTGCCGCTTTTCTTTCTCAGCTCGGGCAGCGTAAAATAAATGAACAAGGTGTTCGCAGTGAGCTCCTGGCCAAATTGAGTAAAATCCATGCGCGTGAACTTATCACCCTTGAAATCGATGAAAAGCCTTACGCTATTCATAATCCTTCCTCTCTATTCCAATTTGCCAGCTCGTTTGTCGTTAAAGATTAGTAGCACCTCTCTAGGGCGCCTGGGCAAGTCGCAATTTCTGCAGGAAAGAAGCCAAACACTATGAGTCTTCAAGAATCTGCACCGTCCGATATCTTTGCTCAGATTCTTGCGAATCTTCAACATCAGACCTTCGGTAGACTCGAACGACTCGGGCGCTTTTTACTCTATCTTAAAGATGTGTCTAAGTTGCTGTTTCTCCCTCCCTATCGCTTCCATTTGATCGTCCAGCAGATGGAATTTATCGGCAACCAGTCGGTCTTTATTATGGTGTTGACTGGCTTTTTCACGGGTGCGGTTTTTGGTCTGCAGACCGGAGGCATCTTCGCGATTTTTCGTGCTGAAAGTCTCGTCGGTGGGGCGACCGGTATCGCACTCGCAAAGGAACTTGCGCCGCTGATCGGAGCGTTTTTGCTAACCGGTCGGGCCGGGTCTGCCATCACCGCTGAGATCGCCACAATGGTTGTGAATGAGCAGGTTGATGCGTTGGAAGTCATGGCCGTTGACCCACTGAATTACTTGGTGGTTCCGCGCGTTTGGGCCTCGTTATTTGTGATGCCGCTTCTTTGTGGNNGATTGGTACCGTTAGCGTTGCCATCTCTATTTATGACGTAGATCTAGGTATTTTTTGGGAAAAGCTTCTCATCTTGATGACCAGCTCCGATGTGATCAGTGGCCTGCGGAAAATGCTGATCTTCTCGTTCATTATCTCGACCATTCATTGCTATTTTGGCATCCATGCTTCGGGCGGAGCCAAAGGCGTGGGCAATGCGACGACAACAGCCGTCGTAACGACTTTGATTAGCTTGCTCACCACAGATTTTATTATCAGTTTTCTCGAAGTGATTTGGTTAGGATAAGGCCTGCGTTCATGATCGAATTCAAAAATGTCTCGAAGAGTTTTGGGACTAAAAAAATTCTCGATAGACTTTCGTTTACTCTTGAGAGCGGTAAAATCACCTTTATCGTTGGCAAGTCTGGCGAAGGAAAGTCCGTGACGATCAAACACATCATCGGCCTGCTCCGACCTGACGAGGGGCAAATTCTCTATGATGGTGAAGATCTTACGAAGTACGACCGCAAAGCGTTGCAAGCGCATCATCGGCGCTTTGGTATGCTGTTCCAGAGTGCGGCCCTATTTGACAGTCTGACGGTTGCTGAAAACATCGTCTTTCCTCTGAAAGAGATCGGACATCGCTCCGCACACGCGATGCAGGAGATTGTGGAAAATATTCTGCATCAAGTTGGTTTAAGCGATAAGCTGCTCGATAAATATCCCAACGCTTTATCGACCGGGGAGAAGAAGCGCGTAGGTTTGGCGCGCGCACTTGTTGCCAAGCCCAAAGTCTTGCTCTACGACGAACCGACGACAGGCATGGATCCTCTGGTTTCCGAGATGATCGATCAGTTGATTGTGCAAACAAGCCGAAACCAAACGGACCTCACTTCGGTGGTCATTTCACATGATCTCAAAGCAGCATTAGCTACCGCGGATACCATCATCATGTTGTACAAAGGCCGAGTCGCTCTGGCGGGGACGCCTGAGACCTTTCGGAGTACAAAAGATCCGGTCGTTAGGCAATTTTTCTCCGGCAAGGTCGAAGGTCCGATGGAATTTGTCTAAGCTCAGCCTGTCGGCCTTTTGACAGAGCCTCTTTCCCGCGAAGTCCCCAAGTGGCTGCGCCGTCGAGGCGTCAAACCGCGACTCCCTCCGGACTCCGGCCCTTGGTCCAGTAAAACCCTTGTCTCGCATGCCCTGCAGTTTTTTCCTACAAACAGGCTTTTTTCCCTTTGCGATAAAATAGATATGGAGATTAAGATTCCTTGGTTTTAGTCCGAGAATACTTATATCAAAGTTGTAGGTGATGTTTTAGATGCGTTGGACTCATGAATTTAGAGTTGGCCTATTCGCACTCGCGGCGATAATGGTTATCACCTATATGTTCTTCGTACTTAGTCCCGATATGTTTCAGAGTCGTTCTGAGAATAATTACTACACGGTGACCGACGACGCCTCCGGCATTGTTGCCAAAACCCAAGTTAAAACCAGTGGTGTCGTGATCGGGAAAGTTCAGAGCGTGCAGCTACAGGGCAATCAAAGCCGCATCGACTTTTCTATACGCTCAGATATTAAAATTCCCGTTGGCTCCGAAATGGTTATCAAGGAAAAGGGGCTCCTGGGTGATGTTTTTCTAGAGGTTATCCGTGGCGACGATAAGGGCAAGTACTTAAAAAATGGTGACTACGTACCCCCATCAAGCGATCAAGCAAGCATTGCGAAATTGGTAACTGTGGCAAATTCCATTGGCAAAGACATTAAGAAAATGACCAGCTCTCTGGCTGACGTGCTAGGCGGTGAGGAAGGGCGCAAAAATATTTCCAAAATAGTAAATGATGTACGTGACGTGGCAGATATGTTGAAAGGCATCTTGTCGGAGAACCGAGAGCATATTAAAAAGATTGTTGCGAATTTTGAACATACGACCAACGCGCTGGATTCCGTGATTTCCGGGCAACGTACGGACCTTAAAGAGATCGTGACCAATATTCGCGTGATTACCGAAAGCATCCGAGAGGTTCTCCGGCCTGAAAATCGGGCAAAGGTCGACCGTATACTCGTTGCGCTCGACACTTCGATGGATTCCTTCAAATCCATCACGCAGAAAGTAAACAGTGGTCAAGGCACCCTCGGGCGCCTCGTGACCGATGATAAAGCGATCGACGAAATCGAAGGCGCGCTCAAGGACCTGCGCAGCGTCATTGCGCCGGCCAAGAAGATGCAAGTCGCAGTGGATTTCCATGCGGAGTATAAGGGTAATTCCCGAACCCAACCCTTTCTGTCTGTCATTCTCCAACCCCGACCCGATAAATACTACCTGCTCGGCATATCGGATGTGACTGCGAGTGAGGAAGATGTTTTCTTTGAAGCCCTTCCGCCAAAACCCGGCGAAGCGCGACCCGATGCCACAAAAGCAGAGCGATGGCATAAGTCAAAGGTGGCGCGCAGCAATATCCGCTTCGACGTGCAATATGCCCAGCGTTGGGGTTTTTCACAGCTACGTTTTGGTCTTTTCCAATCCACGGGTGGGGTCGCAGGTGACTTCTTTCTCCTGGATGATAAAATCCGCTATTCCTTTGAAGCTTTCGACTGGCGTCAGACTTCGATCCGTAACGTTGCGCGCCTAAAAACCTACGTCAGCATACTCTTCTTTAACCACCTCTATGCCATGTTGGGTGCCGATGATCTCACCCGCCGCGATCCCGTAACCGGGCACAGAGCGAAACCCGAGTATTTCGTAGGTGCCGGCTTCAACTTCACAGATGAAGACCTCAAAGGTCTCTTCGGCCTCTCAGCTCTCGCTCACTAATACAATACCCAAAGGGGAAGATCTTCATCCTGAATCAGCTTAGGATAAACTGCCATGAGATTTGCGATTAGCCATGGATTTATGGATCGATCGTTTTGTTTTTCGTGTAGCTCATTCAGGTAGAGGGCTTCAGCTTCATAAAAAGAAGGAAGCTTACAGATTATCTCCTTATAATATTCAGTTCCTTCAAGAAACAATCGAGTTACGAACTCAGGAGATTCGCCCTCATCGAGAGGAGTGTTGAAAGATGTGAGATATTTGAGCTGGTTCGTTTTTTTCAATTCATGGCGTATATTTTTTCCACCGCGCAAGAGTAAACACAGCGTACTCGGTGGAATGCCTTTATAAACAAAATTGGGAATCGATGACGCCGACTTTCATTGTAAAGTCTTCTTCAGCAAAAGAAGAGAAAGCATAAAAAACTGCAAATATAGTTTTCAAGAAAAATAAATTGGGCTGACAGCTTAGCTCTTCAGGCTTTTTTCCTTCT
>PLEQ01000037.1:1464-2745 GCA_003136475.1 Deltaproteobacteria bacterium | reverse complement strand
ATAGAGATAAACACTGAAAGATCTAAGTTGCCGGTTCTTGAGAACTTCTTTACAACATAGGAAGATCATATAGATCACAAATAAGAAAACTCACTTAATAAAAAGGAGCAATATTAGTAATGCCTTGTATCTAAAGCAGTTTCTATATCATATATAAAATCCACTATTCTGTAATTCCTTTTATTGGGACAGGGAAAATAACGCTTTCGAGAAAATTTTGATGGCTTGCTGAAACATGCTCTTTGAAAGATTTCATACTCTGATGCATAGTGGCTGCATAAACTTTATCAAATTTAAGTAACAGCTTTTCAAATGTTCCAAGCTTAGCCATTATGGCGTTATCGCGATCTTCTTTTCCTTTTGGTAATTCATTATCAAGTTCAATAAGGTTGCTTTTAAAAACAAGGTCCGCCTTCTCATAAAAACCGGAAAGCATGGGGTTGCAGGTATAGGTTTTCATATGATCAAAGTCAATTGCTGTCTTTAACTCCTGTTGATCTGCTGTACCGTCTTTATTGGCTGCGAGTAAGGAAATGTACGCAGGGAATTTTAGGAATTCTGTTTGGTCTGCTTTAGACAACTTTTCGAATGTGATCATTTTAATACTTTGAATTATTTGTTAATTGACGTACCGTCTGGTAACTGATCAGGGATATTCATTTTTGCTACGCCTATCCGGTCGTCGGCCATTCCATAGTACACATCCACCCTATCGGGCTGGCCTATATCATGTCGGCAGTCTGTTCCTGTAGGGAATACTACATTGGCTATCGTGCCTACCGTTTCTTCAGGTAATTCAGGAACTAGAACAGGTTCAGCTGAGCGATAAAGTATGGTTTTGGGATTCTTTTCTGACAAAATCATTACCCCTGCAGAATAACATACTTTGGGATTATATTTGGTTGACCCTTCCAGTTCATGTACACCGTGATAAACGATCATCCATCCTTGTTTAGTTAATACCGGCGGAGCGCCTGCACCAATCTTTAATGCTTCCCATTTTTCTTCCGGACATGCCAGTCTGTGGTGAGAAGTGAATTTTGCATGCCGGTATGAGGCATCAGTTTCGTGCTTTAAGTTGCAATAAGATATCCAAATGCTTTCGCGATCAATATCNNATATCTATTTTATGCTTCTTATTAAGTTTAACAATCTCTTCGGGACTTGTGCCTGGAAACAAAGGTCTATGCAGCATAGCGATCGATGCATGTCCATATGGACTTGGGATATCAATCGGAAAAAGACTGGCATCCTTGTCGTTAACCCCATTAAAATCAATAT
>PLEQ01000037.1:0-1432 GCA_003136475.1 Deltaproteobacteria bacterium | reverse complement strand
GCCTAACCGTTCCCAATTAAATAAGTCTTTGGATTGCGCAATGGCAATTCGAGGTCCATCAGGACCATACGCGGTATATGTCATCTGGAAATGCTGTAACGGCTCCACGTAAGTCACTCTGGGATCTTCGCATCCTCCCCCGCCATCGGGTCTTTGCTCATAGGATTCTTTAGGTTCCAGGGCAATGCCCAACCGTTCAACCCCAGTAGGATCGCCTGCATCATTAAAAAGCACTCGTGCTATGCCAATTCTGGAATAGTTGCCTTTCGCCACCAGCCGGGGNNTTTCGGGTTTCATTATTGTGCCTAGGCGATGAAGTTTAAATGGATTCATGCTTTTTTTTATGTTCCATATGTAAACAGGCAATGATTGTTTCTATAACTCTCTTGGTCTCATCAAGGTTTTTAATCTCAATACATTCAACCCCTGTATTTATAGCGGCGTAATCATTACCTCCTTCAAAAAGCGTATTGCCAACAAATAACATCTTCCGCGTTTTAACATCTAATATCTGATGGAGTTTGTAAATTCCAAAGGCCTTATCAATTCCATCTTTTGTAATATCAATTGAAGTAAAGCCTTTCAGTTGAACAGAAAAGCCAGGCAGTGCTTCATCAAGTGCTGTTTTGATTTTTTCCCGCTTCTGCAGGTCCGTATCATATTCCTTTTTTGTTTCGATAGGAGCCAGCTTTCCTAATGCGGAGAAAGTGATCTGGCTACCCCTGTCCTGTATTTGATCTCCCCAAATCTTGTCTGCTTTTGATCCTGACTTATCAATTGTTTTTTGTAATTCGTCAATAATCTTCTTCTTGTCCTCAGCGGTAATATCCTCAGTATATAATTTCTTCCAGCCAGACCGGTATTGATAATATTTAGTACCACTGATGGGTAAAATGATCAGATTTTTTAAAAATTGCTTCTCCGGGAGTTTTGATAATAGGTTCTTTTCGAAGTGAGGCCAGTCGCTACCCGATATAACTGCCACTTTTGAAATTTCGAGCAGCTTATTTAACAGATCCGCCATTTCGGTATCAATTACCGCGTCGCCATTTGCCAAGGTGCCATCAAGATCAAAAACTATTAAACTCTTAATTTTTTTCATATTAACCAATCTTGATTATTTTATAAAGATGGTTATGGATTTCGTCAGAAGTATTACATAATCTCATAAATAGCTTACATCATTCACACATTTTAGCGTAACAGAAAAGCTTAATTTTCGGGATAAAAATGTGTGAATCATACAACTAAAACCCAAAGTTATATAACAATTCAGGTTGAGGGAGCAGGTACCTTCGTTACTCCCGGCGTAACACAGAAACTTTAACAACCGGGAGTTGCTTATGCAAAATAAAAGCTTTTTATCCGCCGTAATATTTGTCATAATTTTTGGGGCCGCTTTGGCAATTTCTTATGCCATGCATGGTGTAGC
>PLEQ01000116.1 GCA_003136475.1 Deltaproteobacteria bacterium | reverse complement strand
TCGCTACGCTCATTCGGGATGACAGATTGTGAGCGATCTATCATCCTCGTCATCCCGAATGAGCGTAGCGAAGTGAGGGATCGCAGTATTAGCGCCTCCGTCAACCGTTAGCTCAGAATCGGACCTAGCCCTCGGTACTCTGCAGATACTCAACATAGCCCATCTGGTGGTCGATCAATTTCGCGTTCTTCAACTCTAAGACCCGATTGCTGGCGGTTTCAGCCAAGTACTGGTCATGAGTCGCCAACAAGATCGTGCCGGGAAAAGTCGTGAGTGCAGTATTGAGACTGGTGATCGATTCCAAGTCCAAATGGTTGGTAGGCCCATCCATCACCAAAACATTCGGGCCTTGCAACATCATCTTCGCTAGCAAACATCTCACCTTCTCGCCCCCGGACAGAACGTTGGCACTCTTGAGGGTCTCCTCGCCAGAAAACAACATCCGTCCCAGAAAACTGCGGATAAAATTCTCACTCTTATCTTCGGAGTATTCGCGCAGCCAGTCGATGAGATTCATCATCTTGCCTTCAAAAAACGGATTGTGATCTTTAGGCATATAAGCCTGGCTTGTCGTAATCCCCCACTTGTATTCGCCACTATCGGCTTTGAGTTCGCCCATCAGAATTTGAAAGAGCGTTGTCTTGGCTATTTCACTATTGCCAACAAACAGGGCTTTCTCACCTTTACGGAGTGAGAAAGAAACATGATCGAGAACTTTCTCCCCGTTGAGCGTCTTCGTCAGACCCTGGACATCCAAGAGCATCTCGCCAGCTTCCCGTTTCTGTTGGGAAAGGATATTGGGCCGCTTGCGAGTGGAGACCGGCAATTCATCCAAAGTCAGTTTTTCAAGCTGCTTCCGACGGGAGGTGGCTTGCCGGGATTTCGAGGCATTGGCGCTAAAGCGTTGAATAAAAGTTTCGAGGTCCTTAGCTTTTTCTTCTTTTTTCTTATTGTTGTTGCTGCGCAACTCCATAGCCAATTGGCTGGACTGCAACCAGAAGTCATAGTTCCCGACATAAACACTCGCTTTGCTAAAATCGATGTCGACCATGTGTGTACAAATTTTATTGAGAAAGTGTCGATCATGGGAAATGACGATCACGGTATTTTCAAAATCGAGCAGGTATTCTTCCAACCAGCGAATCGACTTGTCATCCAAGTGGTTGGTCGGCTCATCGAGCAGTAGGTTGTTAGGCTTGCCAAATAAAGCTTGCGCAAGAAGCACTTTAACTTTTTCGGAGTCCTTCAACTCCTTAAGTTTTTTAGTGAGCAGCGCCTCCCCGATCCCCAATCCGTTGAGTAAGGTTGCGGCATCGGTTTCAGCTTCCCAGCCACCGAGTGTAGCAAACTCAGACTCGAGCTCTGCGGCTCGACTACCGTCCTCATCCGAAAAATCGGGTTTAGCGTAGAGGGCATCTTTTTCATTCATAATGGCGTGGAGTCTTTCATGACCCATCATGACCGTTTGCAGCACGGTTTCTTCTTGAAACTGGAACTGGTCCTGCTTCAGCACAGACAGTGTCTGACCAGGGGACATCTCAACATCCCCTTCCGAAGCCTCTTGCTCACCCGCTAGAATTTTAAGAAAGGTCGACTTCCCGGCACCATTGGCACCGATGATGCCGTAGCAGTTGCCATCGACAAACTTAATATTGACGTTTTGAAACAGTTTGCGATTACCAAAAAACATTCCGATATTATGAGTACTGATCATAAACTTCTTCTTGTTGTTGAAATTTTGCCCCTCATCCCGAGCGAATTGAGAGGAGAAAAAGAGGATTTCCTTGCTGAGCCCTCGGCGCTCAGTCCTGATTTCTGCCTAGCCTAAGACGCTAAGTGCCCAATATCCAGCGCAACTTAGGCCGCCGTTTGGCTTAGGGCTTAGATTTACCATATTTTGACTCGCTAAGTCTCGCAGAGACTCTTGGTCCATTATGGAATCTAGCAAAAACGGCCCGAGCTGCAAGACAAGACGCCATCGACTAGAGCGCTTGGCGGAATCGGCTTGCTGTGCTACAAATTCCTGTCTTCTATATAGGTTAAAATATTACGAGTAAGATCCCGTGCTAGCAAGCCCTAAACCTTATCCCAAAAACTGGCTCGCCCCCCTTAGCCAAATACTCTGGCAAAGCGGCGATGCTCACGGCGAGCTTGTAGCCCTCGCAGACTTTGCTTTGCGTCTGCGCTGCCACGGCGGACAAGCGGCCTTAGGCGAAACAACTATCAAAATTCAGTGGGAGCAGCGTAGTTTCGTGATGCGTGGCACTTTTGCCACGTTTCAAGAACAGGAATTTATCTTCTCCGTGGCGGAGACGGACCTGAGTGAACTCAAGGACCTATTGAATCTGCTCCGTAAAAGCCAACACTTGAGCATCTGCCAGGAGCAGGATGTCGAAGCGAGTGACCGCTTCACCGGTTTTTCAAAAATTTCATTTATTCCGGAAGCGCTCCCCGAACTGAACTGGGAAGAGATCTCCCTCGAGCAGACTTTTTTAGGCAAGACTTTCAACGCTCCCATCCTTATCACTGGCATGACGGGAGGTATCACGAAAGGGCAGGAACTCAACTATCGACTTGCCAAAGCTGCAG
>PLEQ01000294.1 GCA_003136475.1 Deltaproteobacteria bacterium | reverse complement strand
TATTGTGGCGGTCGTGCGCGAGCAACTCTTTGACCAGCAAACGTTCGCAGCTCTCCAGGGCGTGGGATATACCTTTGGTAGTGCTGGTGGCGCAGAGGAAGAAAACAGTTTTATCGTCTTGCATAATGATGACACGTTAAACACTCTTGAAACGCATAGGATCTATGTCATAGATGCCGCAAAAAAGACCTTTGAGCTCAACGGAGGACGTGCCAGCTCACAGGACGTATTCGCAAAATATCCAGATTTCAAAACCGTCATGCGGAAAAAATTTGAACAAAGAACAGGGAAGCGCTGGTTAGACCAGCACATCCAAGTTTGGGGTAAACCGATGATCTTTCCAGGCAGTCAATTCGGCGTCGTTGGGGGCTATAAGGAAGACATGCTTAGACTCTTGCGAACCGCATTATGTAATCATTAGGCTGCTTTTGGGTTCCCGCCTTGGAATAAGACGGATCCGCCATTGATTCTCGCCTTCGCCGATACCTTTAAGTGCGAGGAAATATCGCCAATGCCTACTCTTAAGCTTGCGCCAGGGTGATGATGATAAGCACCGACTATTTTTAGATGATCAAAATATTGAGCACCCTGAGTTTGATGAGAATCCTGAATAAGCTCCACCGTACCATTTATATTGGAGACAACATTCGGCTCTCGTTCCTCAGGCAGAACATTTTTTAAATAGCTTGGGGTCTTAAGAGTTATTGTTCCCGAGCCTGCCAACTTGGCCTGATGAGGTACCTGCGCAAGCCTGGTGGACCTCTTTGCCGTTAGTTATATTAATCTCTATCGCATTGTGTCGCGAAAGGAGAAAAATTGGCCGTTTCTATTTTGAAAATCTGGCGATTTTAAATTTCGCGAAAATTTCGATTAGCTGGGAAACTTGCTGATCGTCAGTCTAATGTTTAAAGTAGCTCGTCATTTTCACGGCATTGCCTTTTTGATCTGTGAACATACTGTAGTAAGTAATGGGATATTCAGAGTAGAGAGTCTCGGAATGCATCAAGGAAACTGCGACAGCTGGTATGACCTCATCAGGGCGGAGTTTACGAATATTGAATTTTGCACGCATCTGTGCGGCACATCGGCTTAGTAAAGATACCGGTGGCGTTTGCGTGGCAAAACCACTACCTGCCTGATCGTGACCCCATGAACCCGTAAGTAGGTTCCCTTTGTCATCATCGAGCCAGAAACTATCGTTCGCTATCTTTGAGTTCTTGCAATAAAGGAATGCAGTACTGTTGCTAAGCTCAGATTGAGGAACTTGGTCAGCAAAATCAATTTGCGCACCCCAAATAAGTCTTGCTAGAAGTTTTTTTCCTACAAAAGTAGGTGCAATAATAGGTATGTAGCTGATCCCTACTGCCGCATTAGGTGCTAGGATGCTAAGAAGAAAAGCAGTTTTGAGAAGGGATGTACTTTCATAAGCCTCTTTAGCAGTTAGGTAACCATAATGAATCGGCGCGTATAAAAGATTTTCGATTTTTTGCCCACGCGAAAGCTCTTCGGACAAAATGAGAAGCGAGGTTCCCTGAAAAAGAGAATGGAACTCCCGGTATTTTTCAGCAAACTTGGCAAGATCATGGTCCGTTTCTGCAAATTCTTTCTCCCAACCCAGGGAAAGAACGGCTTCTGTCAGTTGAATTGTCACTTCAGCTTGTGCAGCATCCATCAAGCTCTTAAGGACTGAAGCTTCGTAAGATGTCGGTAGAGCCGGACTCTTGGAATTTTGCGAAGCAGCGCCATGGGCCGAGCCCGTATAAATGGCACAAGCGAAACCCATTGTAAGAAAAATTGCTTTTAATGATTTTAGATACATAGACCCCCCTCGGTTTTCTGCTACATTCTATTCGGAGCGTGTGGGCGGATACTTTAAAGTGAGCTTGGAACTTCAAAGGGCAGTGCTATAATATATTGTAATTATTAAAAATAGTAAGCTTACCATCAAAGAACTGCGGGTGCTTCCGCAAGCCATTTGTGGGTTTCTGTGCGGGCTAAGGCCTCGACATCATGNNAGCCCACCTGGCAAAAGGTTGGCCGATTAGAGAATCATCTAATTGAATGACGTCATGCCAGCCAGCAGAAAACTGGTCTGTAGAAAGTACGGTTTTAAAATTACTGCTAAGCATAAAGAGAGCATTGCCTTCACAATGCTCAACTGGCCGTAGGTTTTCTGGCCTGCTGCCGATACGCAGTCCTTGACAACTTTCAGCGATCGCAAACGTAAAGGATCCTGCATCAAAGTGAGGTTTGGCTAAATATTTTCCTGAACTTTGCCAATTGTATTTGAGAAAACGCAGCAAGAAATGGGCATCTTGAGTATCAAAAACTTTGGCATAGCTGCCGGGATAATAGGGCTCAAAGGTTTTGAGGATATTTCCTACCGTGTTATAGGCCAGTTGCCAAATAGGCAAAGCTTTGAGCATGAAATCTTGAACAACAGGGTGTTTGGCAAGAAAGGAACCGTAACGCTCAAAAAGCGCGGGATGAAAGTGAAAGAAATCTTTATTGTCATTATAAATATGATCACCCGGCTCGCGGTGCTTAAAGCCAACATCGCCACGTCGGTGTCTAGGCGCGATAGTGAAGTCGATGAATTCTTTAACTTCCGTTGGTTCTTCAAGAAATTGAAAAAAAGCGGCAATAACATCAGATATCGCTGTAGGAGGCAGCGGGAAAGGTACGTTCACGTAGTAGCGTTCCTTCAAAGATTTTACTAGGTCGTCATAACAGAATGTCGATAGATGCTGTTCCAAGAGCCAGTCCTCCCTCATCTAAATTGTAGAATCCAATAGCACATAGCTTTGTTCTCTAAAAGGGCTAAGCAATCCCGGCCGCGGAGAAAAAGCGTATTCATAATTGACAAGCTCGCAGTATCGGTTGAAAAGCTGTGAAGAACGTGGGGCGTCGTGATTCCTGCGTGATTTTTACTGTGAGGATTTTAATGTGAAAAACCAAATAAAAGTGGTCCTGCTAACGATATTCTGGAGCCTAAGCGCCTTGGGTTTTGCATCGCCGACTAGCTTGAACAAGTTCTCAGACCTCTTGGAAGCTCTTTTAGAGGGCTATCGCGTTAGAGTGGTGGCAAGACTGGAACAGTGTTCGCTTGTTTACTCCAATCCCGAACCCAAACAGCCGTCAGACGCGTGGAAAGAGGTGATCGGTGGCATGGAAATCGAGTCTTTTAACAAATATTCGATCACGGAAAATGGCAAAGCCAAAGAGTTTATTGCCACCTCACTGTCCCTCCT
The DNA here is from genome assembly GCA_003136475.1 of Deltaproteobacteria bacterium. GTDB lineage: Bacteria > Bdellovibrionota_B > Oligoflexia > Oligoflexales > Bog-1112 > BOG-1112. The sequence continues at coordinate 121 of PLEQ01000294.1, read as the reverse complement.
GGTTGAGCATCGGACTTTAGGCATGGTTTTCAACCGTGTTTTCTTCAAATTTATTAATAACAAAGATAATACGATCGAGTTTGAGAGTAGTTTTATTGACCGCTCAAACATACATCACTAA
>PLEQ01000446.1 GCA_003136475.1 Deltaproteobacteria bacterium | reverse complement strand
ACACGAGAGCTCCTCGTGTTAAATCAAGTCCCCGCGTCCCGAAGCTTTCAGTTGGGCCACTACACTTTTAATGTCTTGGGCTTTATCTTTCGGACAGACGAGGACGCAACCCTTGTCGACGACGATGATGAGATCTTGGACACCAAAACTGACGACGAAAGGGCCGTCGCTTGCGACTATGCAGTTTTGGGTCTCGCTGAGGAGCGCATCGCCTTGTACAATGTANNGTCCCCACGTCGCTCCACCCAAAATCGCCAGCGGTCACAACGATCTTCGAGCTTTTTTCCAAGATCCCATTATCCACTGCAAGTTCCGGCAGCTCAGCATAGACCGCCCGCAAGCGAGCTGGGTCGAGGTCTGCGAAGCTTTTGTTTTGTTGTTTTAATTCACTGGCGAGTCTAGCGAGTGGTTCCCATATTTGCGGCAAGTAGTGAGCAAACTCTTCAGCGATCGTCCGCACTTGCCAGACAAAAATTCCGCTATTCCAATAGAACTCTTGCGTTGCAAGATATTGGCGGGCAAGATCCGCATTTGGTTTTTCCTTGAAACTGCGCACACGATAAGCCTCTTGGCTGCTCATTCCTGTAATTTTTTCACCACGTTCGATATAGCCAAAGCCGGTCTCGGGTGTGCGTGGCACAATACCGACGAGGCTAAGATAGCCTGCCGCTGCCAGCTCAGCTGCGTTTTGCAAAGTTTCTTGAAAACGCTTGGTGTCCTTCACTACATGATCGGAGTGTAGAGAGACCATGATCGTTTGATCATCGTTGGTGAGCAGTTTAATTTGCAAGACAGCGAGCGCCAGTGCTGCTGCCGTATTTTTTGCCTCGGGTTCTGCCAGCAGGTGGGCGCAGCTTGCCTGCGTAAGAGCTCGAGTCGGGGCCGCTTGCGTGTGATGGGTGATGATCAAGCGACGCTGAATGGGGATGAAGCCATCCAAACGGTGCAAGGTTTGTTCTAACATCGTTTGATGGGGATCTGTTATTTTGCAAAGTTGTTTGGGAAAATTTTGTCGCGATCGCGGCCAAAAGCGTGTGCCACTCCCACCTGCAAGAATGACCCCAAACAATGAAGAAGGACTATTTTTCACAAAATTCCCCTAGCTATGCATCTCTATATAGCATTTGAACTTATGAGTATAATTAAAGGCAACCGCCACCCAAGAACCCGTTCTTCCCCTAGGAGAAATTACGATGTTTCTGCAAAAAATGAGTATTTTTCTACTCTTATTTTATTACTATGCACCTTTGCAGGCAGAAATTTCTAAGAAAAAAAATAATTCCCGAGAACACGTTCGTAAACCCAACGATAGCCTTCTGACACAACAGGAAGCGCGTATGGACGCCTTGAGTCGTGAAGCGACCCATGTCCGCATTGGACTCCGTTTAACGGCTTTTTCTCAGTCGTCTGCCGAGCAAAAAATGCCCAGACAGAGCGTGCCGCAAGCCCTCGGCCGCTATACCTTGAAGGCAAGACTTGCCCAGCCTGATCATTTTTATTTCAGTAATTTTCATGTTCAAACCATCCCTCTTGCGTGGACAAACGCCAGTGGATCGTATCGCGTTCAACTGATTTTCGGCAAGAGAAATCCAGCTGGAGTGGAAGAAGAATTGGGTCTGCTCGAACTCGAAGGCAGCCTGCACCGGGACGGCGAATCCTATATACTGCACGGTATTGCTGAAAAACGTTTCGACGACAAAACAGGCAATCCGGTATTAAATGTCCTCGCTGGTTTTCGCCAGACCCTCGCTGCTGATCAACGCGTGGCAGGGCGCTATTGAGGGAGAGACAGTGCGCGTGATCACCGGTTTTTCTTAGACTTGCGGCGCCAGTGCAGGAGAGGGGGAAGCAGTGTGAAAAAAAACGTCACATCCTGCGAGTTGGGCGGAAGCATCTTTGCCAGGCCCATGCAGCCTAGAAAACTACGCTTCTTGGGCGGATCCTCATCGATGATCTCCGGCGTTACCGGCAGACTTATCTTAGGTTTGGCGCTTTTAATCGAAGCAATTTTTTTACAGTTCACATCTTTCAGCAAGGAACTAAAACCGCGCTTCATCGCCGCATCATAAATGNNGATAATCCGTGAGTAAGAGAGCCAAGAGCAGGTTGCGAATCCCACTATTGCTGACCATAAGACCGAGAGCATTGAAAGTCATCTTCGCCACGAGTTTAGAGTCGATCAATGGCCAGAGATCGACGAGAAAACCTGAGACGAGTTGACTTTGTAAATGCGCTTCATAGTAGTTATAGGTTTCACTTTGGTAGATAAGATCGTTATCTGCTGTTCGTAGGCACTGACCGGGAACCATGCAGGCGTCGGTACCGGGAACACAGATCGAGTGTCCGAGACAGGGGTCGTGGTTACGTGAGAAAACGAAGAAGTCGGCTAAGCCCTCATGGAGAATCAGAGATTCGTCGCGTGTGCTTTGAATGGTTCGGAAAATAACATGGTGGCCAAATTCATGCGACACAACGTCAGAATCGAGAGGAAGGTTTTGTAGTAAAAGTCCGTCACCGTCACCTATTTTGATAAGAGGGGTGGCTTGCAAGTCATCCTGGGGTTGGTATAAAGCGTTGTTTTCGGTCCCGTCAATAAGCGTGTGAAATATTAAAGTTATCGGTTTTGGCCCCGTCCATTTATACCCCANNCCGCAAACTCGTCGTCGTCTGGTTGGTAGATGAAATTATTGTCAGCGGAAGACGCGCGTTCAATGCCTGATTCGCGGGTCGAGGGATCGGTCGTGAAGTAGCTATTGCTGAGCTCACCCTTACCAAGTGTCTCTTCTTTAAATGTAAAAAGCGAAGATTTAGCATCGCTAACCGGATCCCGTAGGTGAGCTTGGATGCTGGATTGGACGGTCGATGGTTTGAGATCGAAGAAGAGATTCGTAAAATCATAAACCTTATTTTCATCGGCCCATGCCTGATAGGACCGGCCTTCGTTGCGCAGTGTTAGCGACCACACTGGAAAAAGTTTCCCCTCATAGGGAAACAAACAGCGTTGCGAATTCGTAATTTTTATACGTGCTGTCAGACCTCTTTGCTCAGCATCCCCCTGGCTCGTGGCCACTGAGCGGGCGTAGGCAGGCCAGTCGGAAAGCGGTGCATCGTCAGGATCCAAGCGGGGAATGTTGCCAAAGATGCTGACCTTGCCAAAAATGCTGATCGCTTTGACGGCTGTGAGACAGATTGGAACTCCGCTTTTGGCAAAGGTGAGTTCTAAAATTTCAAGTGGATTTTCCGGTAGATTGAGCTGGGAAGGGTCGGTTTGGGACGTAGGCTTTCGGTGCACTTCAATGTCATCCCGACCGATTTGAGTTCGAATAAAATCGAGGACAGCATCTGAAAAACTTTGCGAGCCATCCACTAAGAGAGCAGAGGAAGTATCCCTTTGCCACTCGCTATCATCTTGAAAGGGGTGGATGAAGATTTGCTGCTCGGAAATTTCAGCAGCAAAACTCGTGGTGTTCACCAGGAAAAGCCCGGCAAACGCAAGTTTCTCGAGGATTTTGTGTACGGGATCCAAGCTTTATTCCTGCTGCGTTTTACAACCTATCGGAACTCTAGCTCAATTCTGAAATTACTTTTTTCGACATCCCCATACCGAAGTAAAGCGTAATATTTTCCTGCGCTCATTTTGCTTCTTTTACCGCTGGCGCCCGCGTATAGTGGGCTGTCTTTNNGGACGAGTGATTTTTGCTTCGGTCTTGTGATAGCTAAAGTTTTCTATCTTAAAAATTAGCAACTTGAGATTAATAGGAGTTTTTATGATGAAATTTAGATTCAAAATTTTTTGCTATGCTTATAGCAGTCGCTATTACAC
>PLEQ01000030.1 GCA_003136475.1 Deltaproteobacteria bacterium | reverse complement strand
TCCGAAAAGAAAAAAAGATGGCGTGAATGCTGAGGAGAATAACCCTTCAGATAAATGTTCCTGTAAAATATGTAAAGGTGATCTTTTTGAGGAGCTTTTCCTTTGGAACCAAGAAAAAGGCAACTACTTTGGAAGAAGGGTGACTCCGCTCCAAGGAGATGATGATTCCCCTGAATGTGAGGGAAACAGTCATTTTTCAGAAGATGTCCCAAGTTCTCCCATGACGGAAGATGAGATTCAAAAAGAAGCCGAAGCGTGCGTAGAAGAAGTCTTTTCTGATTCAAAAGCTGAAGAAAACGACAATTCTGAGTCTTATGAAGAGGAGGAATGGCTGAGTTTTTATAAGACTGTTGATCAGATGGCTCTGTTAGAAACTAAGAAAAAGAAGAAACCTTCCATATTGTTGGAGTTCCTTAAAAAGCACAGTCAGAAGAGAAGAAGAGAGTCGGAAGACCTTCCTGAATCCGAGATTGAGTCTTCTTTAATTCTTGTGAGAGGTCCTCCCTGATATCAGGTGAATTAAATATAATAGAAAAATTTAAAAATATACTTATAATCTCAAGAGATAATTTTGGGAAAGCTTCTTTTTTACTTAATTTAACTACAATAGGAGAAAAAAATGATACAATATGATATCAATAGTGTTGAAACTGAATTTAAAGAAGAGGAGATTTGCAGTGTTTGTGGGGGACCTTTACATGATGAAATTCTTATCTGGGATGATGATTCGATGGAATACATTCTGTTAGGAGGAAACGGGGGCCCAAAGAGAGAATGCCGGTTAACAGATGAAGACTATGATCTGATTGAAGCGCATGAGATGGAACATTTCTATTCATGGGAACGAATCATGAGCAAAGCAGATGAGGAGGCTCTAAAAAAATCATGAAGGGGATATAAAAATGGCTCAAAACAAGCAAAAAACAAACAATTCAACGAATCCGGATCCTTTTGAAAGCGTGTTTTTTAAGACAAAATACTGTGAAGAGTGTAGCGAACCTCTTATTGAGGAGATCTATTTTTGGGATTCACGCACGAAGAAGTTTGTGAAAAAGAGCCAAGAGGTAACATGTGTGGCTTGTAATAGAGCATGATTGTAGGAGGTTGAATAATCAGTTAGAGTAAGAAACTCCATGACTTACTTCCTTAAAAAGACCCACTCTCAGGAGACTTTTTCTGAGAGTGGGCTTTTTTCTTTATATCTCTCCGCTCTCTCTTTTCCAACTCTCATAAGCCACATGGATGGATGACCATGTCTTATGAATATTGGAAGCGACGAACCGAACCTGACTTGTAAGATTGTTCATTTTAGAAGAATGGGTCTGGGTTTCAGCCATAAGACTGTCCAAAAATTCCATTTCTTCTTTTAATCGCTTTAAGAGATGCTGAGAGTTTTGTATATCATGATTAGCCATGACTAGCTCCTATACGTTGGTTATGGTTAGTGGCTCAGAGGTGTCTTAAGCATCTTTGAGTCACGCTAAGGATAGCTCATCCTGAATTTCATGACAATCCTCGTCATTGAGGATATTTAAGACAAGAATAATGGTGTGTTGATACCATGTTGGTTACAACACATATTGCGTCGTAGAAAAATTCCTTGAGTCTATCTCCTAACCTTTCCGGAGAATTTGGACACCAATTTCATGAGACTCGTTCCTATAATGACCGTAAAGTCGTCTACGGTGCTTGCACCAAAGTGCACACACTCGGAGAGTTTGTATAAGCGCGCTTCGTCGGATTTTAAAAAAAATCCTCCTCTGACCTTCTTCCCTATTTGCGAACAAAGTGAGCTAGGCAGTCCTGAGGAAATTGCCAAAATTTCTAAGGGCGCACTTAACGGTGATTTGCAATCACCTTGAGCGGCCCTGCGGGCGGCACCTTCGAAATGGGAGTGATCTCAGGATGAACTCGACTCGAGATTGGAGTCCTTCTATCTGCCTTATTGAATCCGTTAATGACGCCTGTGGCCGCAAAGCACGGAGCCGGACTGTGAAGTCCGCATAAGTGCGCATCCTTCGGATGATGTCCTCACAGAATTTGAAGCTGACACATCATTTTCAAATCCGGATATCTTTTTAGGACTGAAATTCATGCGCTACAGATGCGGAAAAAATTCTAACAGCCCAAACCAATAAAAAATGATTACGTGCTCTCTGAGAGCAAATATGAAGCTCCAATGGCATTCATTAAGGGAGGGGGTCATGACACAGATAGTGGTTTCAACCAAGCCTTAATAAGGATGTGCCTATGAGGAGTAAAGAAAAAAAAACCAGGTCCTCGTTTACGAGGGCCAAAATCCTCATCCGTAAGGATGCGCACTTATGCGCGATTCTCCGAATCGCCGTGTGCTTTACGGACACAGGCGTTATCATAGGTTTCTCGGACAAGAGGAGATCAGACTCAGAAAGCTGTCATGGGGGGCTTTTCAAAAAGCTCACCATGCGCGCTTACGTGTTGCCTCCGGCAAAGCGCTTTGGTGCAGGCACCCTAGACCATAAAATCCGAAAGAGCGGTGTTCAAAAGGACGGAGGGTTTTATCCAAGGAAATGCTCGGACCGTATGAAAAATTGACGAGGCCGCCCGCAGGGCCGCGCAGGGTGATTGCAAATCACCGTTAAGTGCGCCCTTAGAAAATTTGGCAATTTCCCCAGGACTGATGCGTTCGCTTTGCTCACAAGATGAGGTTGATAATGGGGATGGGATTTTTCAGAGAGTTTGATGAAAGAACCCTCAAGACATGGGAGGAATCTGAAAGGATTCGGTGATCTTGAGGGCATTACTCTTGTACGGTCATCGGCTTCCCAGCCTGTACCGTGATTAAGATCATAGCCAAAAGTTCGCACGATTCCAACTCCATTATTCTTGTCTTAAATATCCTAGCGGGGGTTTGGGGGGCGGCAATGAGCCCCCCTAAAGGGTTGATCAGTTCAGACGATGGGGGGTGAGAAAAATGGATGGAGAGTGGGAAACAAAAAAATTTTAGGGGGGGAGGCAGGGGCGGCGGAGGGCAAGTTATCTTGATTATATAGAAACAACGTCGATCGAAAACGATTCCTGATTTGACCTGTTGGCGACTGGTCTAAACGAGGTTTTTTTAGTGCTTTTTTTGGCGATGTTTTGAGGCTTTTAGGGGGGGGGAGTAAATTAGGGCTTGCTTTAGGAGGACGGCCTTTGTATCTTTACAGCGCTAAACCTTAAGAATACAAAGGCGCCATTTAGTTTATGAAGAATAAGAACAAAAATCAGAAGAGTCAAGAAAAATTTTCATACTACCCTCTTGTCGATCTCAAACAGAATGGAAAAAAGAGGCCTTGGCAGAGAAATAGGGATGATTCCATGGTTGTCTCAAAGGCCTATGAGTACATCCCAGGGCTTGAGCATTTCGCAAAAAAGATTGCAGGCTGTGGGAATTACCTCAAAATGATGGCCTGTTTTTACGAAGAACATGGAAAAACCCTGACTGAGGCCTATTTCTGTAAAAGTCGTATGTGCACCATGTGCCAATGGAGACGATCTCTTGTTATTAGAGAGCAAGTCAAAGAGCTTATTCAAGAACATAAGAAGAAATTCCCCTCCGATGTTCCCATTCTCTTAACAGTGACAGTCGTGAATGAAAAAGGAGAAAAACTTAAGGTAACGCTTGATCACATGAATGAATCTTGGAAGCGGTTGATTGAACTTAAGGATGTAAAAAGAGCCGTTAGATCATGGATACGATGCTTGGAAGTGACTTATAATGAGGAAAGAGATGACTACCATCCTCATTTTCATGCCCTATTAATGGTTCCTGAATCGTACTTCCGAAAGAACCGAGGGCTTTATATCCCACATGAAGGATGGCTCAGGCGTTGGCAGCAGTCTACGCGGGATGATCGGATTACCCAAATTGACATTCGTCCTATTAAGAACAAAGGCAAGGCATCCATAGAGTCTATTGTTGCAGAAGTTGTGAAGTATGCAACCAAGCCATCCTCTTATATTTTTAAGAATAAGAAAGGAAAAAAAGAGGCAGATCCTAAGGTTATTGAGCATTTACATCATGGTTTGAGGGGACGGCGTCTCATAGGATTTGGAGGGCAGTTCACTCAAATCCGAAAAGAAAAAAAGATGGC
>PLEQ01000132.1 GCA_003136475.1 Deltaproteobacteria bacterium | reverse complement strand
ATTATGCTATACCCTTATACAAAGGTCGTTGCCTGGAAGCCTATCTTAAAGATCATCCACAAAATTTACATTTATCAGCCTTTATAAATCTTGCAGAAGAAGTAAAAAAGCTACATGATCTTGATATTGTTCATGGTGATATTCATTCTAGCAACTACATTATTGATAAGTCAGGTGTTTCTCATCTCATTGACTTTGGCTATTCGACTGATTTAAGTGATGCTACATGTAAAAAAAATCGATTCATGGTTATTGGATCTTTTCCCCGAGATGGCGAGCTCAGTAAAAAATGGGATATTTGGATGTTAGGTAATTATTGGTGTCACATTTATGAGTTGTTTAGAAAAGCTGATAGAAAACTTACTTCCGACGTTCGCCAAATTGAAAAACTATGGATTTTAATCGATAAAATGAAAAATCAAGATCCTGCATCTCGCCCTGCAATTACTGAAATTCTATCGTCCTTGAAAAACATTCGATTATTTGAATCTGAATTGGACTGGGATTGGAAAACTCAAAAGCCATGCGAATTAGATTATCGATCGGATTGGGTTGTGAAACCAATTTTCAGTAAGGATTGAAGATACCCTCGCCATTCCGCTGAGGCTGAGCTATTTTTAGGAATCCAATCATAAAATTAAAGGAATCTCAAATGCGCTGTATGCTCGTGATTCAGCTCGCATGGAAGGTTTCTTAACATTTTTAATCACTAAATTGATTTTTTACTGTGCTTGAAGTAGGATGCGCTTTTCATATTCTATGAATTCTATCTATTTATTTGGAGAAGTCGTTATGTCCGAATTTTTAGCAGTCGCAGTCATTACAATCTTTGCGTGTATCAGTCCGGGTCCCGATTTCATTATGGGTAGCCGCAACAGTCTTGGCTCACGTCGAAGTGGCATCTTCACAGCAATTGGTATTGCATTAGGAATTTGGGTTCACATTGCCTATTCGATTTGTGGAATCGGTTTGGTTATTTCGAAGTCGATTTTACTTTTCAATATTCTGAAATTTGTCGGAGCAGCATACTTATTNNAGCTAACAGCGAGAAGATAGAAAACTTTAATTCTTCCTATCTTTCCGATTGGAAATCATTACGCGTCGGATTTGTGACAAACGCGATCAATCCGAAAGCTACAATTTTTATCGTTAGCCTTTTCATGCAAGTGATTCACGCCGACACGTCTGTACTCACTCTAATAGGATATGGAGCATTCATTTCCTGGACACATTTGATTTGGTTCGGCTTGGTAGCCGTTTTCTTTTCTACAAGCCGTATCCGCAGTCAGATTTTTAAAATCCGTCATAAGATTGATCGTATTTTTGGTGCCTTGCTCGTCACCTTTGGCATTGCCTTGGCTTCATCCTCTCTTTCCGGTGACTAGTCTCGTCGGTTCCATCACGGCAAATACGCCTGACCATTCTCGTAAAAAGAATTCAAATTTTCAATAACTGCGTCACGGACGGCGTTTTTTGTCTCTTGAGAGACGGGTGCTGATGGATCCTCGAACATCGATCCAAGTTCAAAAAACTTAGCATAATCTTCAAACGCGATAAGGTCACCCAAATGTCTTGAAAGAAAGACTTGCTCTTGCTCAGGTATAATCTCCTTGTTCCCTACAACGATTTTAGTTAGGCGTAAGTAGCCGCCTTTTTGCACTTGCAGATAAAGATCACCAACTAATGTCTTGCCGGAAAGCTTTTTACGTTGACAGAAATATTCATCTTCTAAAGGATGATAAGAAAGACAAGTCGTATCAGGTTCCGCGCATGCCACAAGCTCATCTTTATGGAACCGTACTACGATATTTTCTCCACTGAAATCGTAGCGTTCAGAGAAAATCTCGGAATCAAAGTCGGAGAATTGTAAATTCTTACGGTTGAGGTAGCTAACTTGGGAAACTAGGCTATCAAGATGATCATTTAAAGATTCATTGAGGTCTTGCTGTGCCTTAAGAATAGATTTATCCACTAAATGCCGGAAAAAATTGCTTTCAGTCCTATTTGACACCCGCATGGACGCGCCTTCTAGTGTTGCAGAATCGCTACTATTTTGCATTTCATGCCCGTCATCATTTGAGAAATCTTCATTTAAAAACTCGTGAGTTATTAAAAAATAGCCTTTTAGTAAATTTTGTCTGATAGAACCTCTCTCCAGACTAAGTGGAAAGAGTTTTTTACTTAAATTCTTCAAGCGAGCAAATTGCTCGAAGGACCTAAAGATGTTTGATTGAGTCATAGCATGAGCCAAGTCATGGACAAGGAACTCTATTTGGCAACGAATATAACCACCGTGAACACGTACTGGAATATTTGGTAACCCAAGCAAATGAATTTGCTCCATTATGGCATTACGGTATACCTCTAAGTCGAAGAGACCATCCTTTTTGAAAAAGACTGCAAATTCGAAAGTGACGGAACTTCTATTGTGGTATTCAAACCGGCCTTGCTCAAGACTATGTACTATTTTACTGGCAAGTGCTTCGATGTTTATCCAGTCCTCTCTCTTAAAAAAATCCCCCACAAAAATAGTAAGAAAGTAAGCTGCTGCTAAGCGATCGCCACGAAGCTCATCTTCGTCAGTCAACAATCGCGAACTGATGATATTCATC
>PLEQ01000226.1 GCA_003136475.1 Deltaproteobacteria bacterium | reverse complement strand
TCATGCGTCGCATGCGAGAGCAGCATGTTCTTTAAATTCACAAACTGTTCGCGCAGAACTTCGACCTCTTCTTGATTTCTAAAATCACACTTGGCAATTTTCCGCTCGAGATCATTCAGCGCATGGGAGACATATTTATGTTCGCGATAGAATCGATAACGTGGCATAGAAATTTCCCCCCTAAAACTGCTTGTTTAAACATGGAACGCCAAGGACTACAAGAGGAACGTCACGAAAGCCACATAATTTCCAGCACTCTCGAGCTAGCCGCACTTTAGCAACAAACTTGTCTAATTATGTTCTAACTAGCTGATTTTTTGGTAGAATATCCTAGATTCTTGCACTAGGAGAAAATGTGGAAGCTGAAAATACTCTCAAGCAGACAACTCGCATCTTTGGCACAACGGTTTATATTGGCAGCGTCAGCATGGACACCCGTCATGGTCCCTTTCTCTGTCATACCTACCAAAATCTAATTCACAAGGGCTACATTCTAGCTTTGGCTTATGGCAACTTACAAGCCCGNNTCCTTCCGAAACTCTCCGCAGTATGGATTGCGACTGTGTGCATCAGCTCGAAGGTGCCATGGAAAAAATTGCACTCAAGGGCAACGGCATCTTGTTCTACCTCATCCAAGAGGGCCGGGGCTGCGGCTATGTTGGTAAGGCGCGGTCCTGCATGCTCGTGCAGTATCATGATGACCACATTACAACTTTTGACGCTTACCAAACTTTAGGCATGAAAGCGGACTATCGCGACTACCGCAACATTTGGGAAGTTGCTCACATGTTGGGCATTGCCAATAGCAACTTCGTTCTCCTGACGAACAATCCCGATAAAATTCGCGGCATCCAGCAGATCGGATTGAAAATCACCCGTGTCGAATCCATCGAAACAGCACCCAGCCCCTTCAACCAGTCGTATTTGGTGGCTAAGGAAAAAATGGGGCATCTGCTTTTCAAAACCAAGACGAAGATTTCCCGCTATAAAATTCCCTTCGAAAAGGTCAAACCCTTCGAACCTTACTGTCTCCCCCAATATTCCCGCTACATACATTGTGCAAGCTACTTTATCCCCATCAAACCCGTCCAAAATCAAATGGAGTTTACAAGCGAAGAATTGGCGTGCTTCGAAGCCAAGGAGATTCCGTTTACAAAGCTCTGTGCGCTCACAGAAGGGCGTTTACTCGTAGAATTCCAAACCGAAGATCTCGAGAAAATCCCCATCCAACCCTACTGGTTCAAAGTCAATATGTACTATGACCTCGCATCCCATAGCGACTATATCGTTCTGACCTACGGGGATTTGACCGATAAAGTGCCACTGGTGCGTATCCATAGTGAATCGCTCTTTAATCGTTTTCCACTGCGATCGAAAGTCTATCGGGAAAAATACAAGCGTTCGCTCTCGGAAATTATCAAGAATCNNATCATGACGGACGCGGAGCCGGCCTGGGGAACTATATTCTGAATCAAACCCAAAACGTGCTTAAAACCGGCATTCCTCTCGACAGTCGGGACTACGCTGCGGTGGCTATGTTGCTGGACGCGCATCTGCCACAGAAAAAATTGAAAGTTCTCTACAGCAGTTCATCCCGGGTCTATCTCAAAGGCGCCCTCGAAAAACAAGGTCTTGACGTCCTGGAATGGATTCAACTTGCCAAACGCGATCAGAAAAAAGGCCACGACCTTATTGCGCGACGCATCCAAGATGCTCCCCACTATCTTTTGAATCTCCCAGCCGCCACGCTGAGTTTCGATTACAGCCGGGACTATATCATTACAGGAATCGGCGGCTCAGAGGCCCACGCCCGCTACTTCACCTATCTGGTAGAAAAATACCATCCAGGCCTCAATCTCAAATACCTTCCGATCACAGCCTTTTCAGAGTCTCCCAAAGATCAATCCATGCTGATCCTCATCAGCCAAGGTCTGTCGCCCAACGTCTTGGGTGCGTTGGAAGCGTGGCAATTTCGAGATATTATTTTAATGACNNGAGAAACCACTGTGCGATCTATCACTATCCGCTCGAAGACGAGTACACCACCCTCATCCGAACGATCGGCCCGCTGGTCGCCTACTATTTTATCTACAAGTTACTCGGTCCCAATTCGCAAGTGTCTCTAGCCGATGAAAAATTCATCTACACAACTTTAAATACCTGCACTAAACGACTTCCGGCAGATGGCTTTTTCGATAGTCTCAAACTCGATCCCCAAGTGGTGATTCTTCTCAGCTATCCTCTCAATTCCTATTTTAAAAACATGGTTAGCAAACTCGAAGAGGGCGCCTTCCTGAACTCCGTCCGCCTCGTCGACTATATGGAATTCTCCCACGGCGTTTTTCAAAACGTGGAGTACCAATATTCGCGCGGTAGAATCACTCATTTTATACTTTTCAAAAATTCGGCCTCCGATCGGCAGATGATCCCCCGCATTAAGATGATGATTGGGGATCGTTATCCGTTCTGGGAGCTGGATTCCCAACTTCCGGAAGATCTCAGCATCCTCGAATATGAAATGGTCTTTAACCACTTTGTCCTCCGCTGGATTGAGTCGATGAATATCGACCAAGTCAGTTGGGCTGGTAAAGATCGACAGACTTACATGTATAATTGGTATTTAGAAGGACCCACGCTGTAATTTTCCATCGTCGCCAGGAGGTGCCATACCTTGAAAGCACTTTGCATTTTTCTCATTGCATTGAGTGTCTATCTTGTGGACTACAAAGTCTTCCTCACTGGTAACGACGCCAGAATCAACGTTCATCTACCCGTCGCTATTCTCAAATATGGCCGCTTCATCATTCCAGCTGAGAAATTTCCCCGTCTGTTCAATTGGGGCCTGAACACGAATACCGGTTGGCAGAACGTGAATTACGAAAACTTCGATGTCCTTATGCGCGTCCGTCCCGACCTTCTCTCTTTTGGCCTCTTAACACCACGACCTCGTGTTTACTCCCTGGCTTGGACGCAAAACCCTGCAGAATTTGCCAATACCTACGGCATTGGTGTCGGTATAGCTGCACTCCCTTTTTATGCAGCGATTGCAGCCTACGATCGCAAGCTTCTCGATAACATCAAAGTTCTGTGGTTTACCGGCAAAGTAGCCGCTGCGACCTATGTCGCGCTCTCAGCGATGTTGGTCTTTCTCATCTTGTGTTTACTCTGTTCGCAAAGGATTGCGTTCCTGGTGAGTCTCTTCTACGCTTTAGGAACCTGTGTCTACAGTGTTGCGAGTCAAACTCTCTGGCAGCAGACACCTTCGATTTTTTTCGTGACCCTTGCGACCTACTTCTTTTTACGAAGTGAGCATCTCCAGATGATCGCAAGAGCGAACGAGAGCAAAAAAGCTCCCCTCCCGCGCCAAGGGTGGCATCAGCCCAATTTTGCACTCAATCTGCCGTCTCTCATGCAGCTGTTGAACTTCGATACTGTGCTCTGCGGGCTAGCGGTAGGTTTAGCAGCCTTTTGCCGACCTACAAACTTTCTGCTCGTTCCGCTTTTTGGGAGCTATTTTTTCCTGCTCCGACGCCAAAGAGCTCTCGCCTTTTTACTGGGCGTTTTACCCATGCTCATCATTCAATTCTATTATAATTTTGTCATCTTCGGCCATATGACAAAATTTGGCCAGACTGAGATCGGACGCAATATTGCTCAGTTTAAAACTGGTCTTGCCGAAGTTTGGCAGTGGAACTTTCGCGAGAGCATTCCTGGCATGCTCTTCTCGCCATCACGGGGACTCTTCTTTTTTTCACCTTTGCTTATTATCGGCATCCTTGGGGTGTGGGAAATTTTCAAAAATAAAAAATGGCTGCCTTTCCGCTATCTCATTCCGATTCCACTCACATTTTTTTTGATTCAGGCCAGTTGGTTTGACTGGTGGGGTGGGTGGAGTTATGGCTATCGTACGCTCTTGGAGGCGTGTCCTTTTCTCTGTTTGTTTCTCGCACCGGCTCTCGAAAAAAATCGCTCTCTCTGGCGCCGTAGCGCGTTTGCTCTGTTGTTTGTGTGGTCTCTTTCCGTGCAATTTGTGGGGGCTTATTCCTATGACTACACATGGAATTCACGTCCCTGTGATGTCGATCGCGCGACCTGTCGCTTTCGTTTGTGGACGCTCAAAGATAATGAAATTTTCTTCTATGCCACCAACCTAAGCCGGAGTCGACAAGTCAAGCTGCGCAATGTGGAAGCCTGGATACGTTAGTAGGTCGCTTAGGCATCCATCAGACTCGCATCAAAAACTGCAGCAACGGGACAATGGTCTGAGCCCAAAACATCCGACAAGATCTTGGCGTCGAGCAGGTAGGGACGCAAGATTTGCGAAATGACAAAGTAGTCGATTCTCCAACCGATATTACGCTCGCGAGCACGGGTGCGGTAACTCCACCAGGTGTAGTGGTCGCCCTCGGAAGAAAATTCCCGAAAGCTATCTAAAAAACCAGCGGCTATAAGCCTGTCAAAACACTCTCGCTCTTCGACTGTAAAACCCGGACTGCCGATATTTTCCTTAGGCCGGGCAAGATCGATCGGTTTATGCGCTACGTTCAAATCGCCGCAGCAGACGACGGGCTTTGTTGTTTCCAACGCTTTCAAATACGCTAAGAAGTCCACCTCCCAACTTTTCGCCCGGTAGTCGAGGCGTTTAAGCTCGGGCTGCGCATTAGGAGTATAGACATCGACCAGATAGAAACGCTCGAACTCCAGAGTGAGCACGCGCCCCTCTTGGTCATGCTTAGCGATGCCAATGCCCTTGCGCACAGACAAGGGCGGGAAACGTGTAAAAATGGCTGTGCCGGAATAACCAAGTTTTACAGCACCGTTCCAGAAATGCACATGCTCGGGCAAATCAATCGCCACCTCCTCGGAGCCCATGCGTGTTTCTTGCAAACATAAGATATCAGGCTGGTATTGAGCGATAAAAGCGTAGAAGTTTTTTTTCAAAATGGAACGCATGCCGTTCACGTTCCAAGAGACCATGGTCACACTATTTTTCGAAGGCACCCGCGTCACTCCACAAGATCAAGAGAAGAAAAGACAGGTATATGTACATGACGCTGGAATCGAAGAAAACATTTTGTGTAAAACCATTTATGAAGTTTAACGCTACAGCACCAAGCAGGGCACGTAGATACACTCTAGGTACGCCCGCGCTGGTCTGCGTCAAGGCTCGCCAAACTAGCCAAGCCCCTCCGAGCAGGACGCCTGTTCCTGCTAAGCCAACGTTGCTCAGAACTTCAAGCGGCAAATTGTGCGCCGGATATTTGGAAACGAGTGGGCCAAAACCCAGGAGCTCATAATACTGGTCACGTTTGTAGGCATTCAACAAGGCAAGACCTTGGCCCCAGACCGGTTGGTCCAAAAACATACGCCAGTGCACTTGCCAAAATTTAAGACGGTCGAAGTCAGGATTTTGCACCAGGTCGACCAAGCTCAGGAAACGATTTTCAAGGCCAGAGTCGCGCAAGACTAGCCAAAATAGCAAGACCGCAACCAGCACCACGGCATACCAGAGCATCTTACGCCCTTGTAAAATAGATTCTCGGCGCTTGAGCTGTTTTACAAATGAAAATAAAAATGCGAAAACCCCAACCAGCACAAGCAGCACGAGCGCAACACGACCACCGCTCGCGAGCACACAGTAGCAAGATGCCAGTATGAGCACAGAGGTCTTCCACGCGGCTAAGACCTTGGTGTTTTGGAACGGCAAAGCACTCGTGAAAGCAAACAAAGCCAGACCGACACCAGCTAAGCTAAGCGGGTGGCTGTAAAAACCTGGGACACGAAAGAAGCCTTCTGCCATCCGCCGATTTTCAGTAAACGGCACTCCGAGAAAATTCATCCCCCACACCTGTTCATAAAAAAGATAGACGCACTCGATACAGGCCGTAATAACCAGGCCATTGAGAAAGGGGATAAATAACGAGGGAGCTCTAGCCGGTGCTTGCCTACCGGCGTTAAAGAGACGATCTTTCCAAGAGAAAAAAAACAAGAGGACTGCGGTAATGCCCACGGCCGAGCTGAAGTGACTTTTACAGAGCTGGCTGAAAGACAGCTCTACGGCATCGTCACTTGTGAAATAATTCAAAAAATTGGTGATCGGAAAAATCACCCACAGCAGGAAAAGGCCTGCAGCCAAGGTGCGCATACGCTGATAGAAGACCGGAGCGAAACATGTGCGCCAATAATACACGCCCGGTACAAGGCACAAGATCAGGTAATAACCAAAAGCTTGGACAGCAACTCCACCAAACAAAAAAACGCTTAAAAGGGCAGCCGCTTTGTACATCTTGACCTTAAGGCGGTGTGAGATGAAGAATTTTGACAAAGACTTCCGTAAGTCCGTTGATAATAAACTGCACCGCAATTGCCGTCAGAAGTATACCCATGATGCGGGTCAGCAGATTTAAACCCGTAGTACCGAGAAAGCGAAAGAGCCGAGGAGCGAAGCGTAGAATCAAGTAGGTACTAAAGACTGCGGCACTTACCGAGAGACCGAGAATGATATATTCGTGAAAACGTTTCAGTTGGCTCGAGATCAAAACGACGGTTGAAATCGCTCCTGGACCGGCGATCAAAGGCATAGCCAGAGGAAAAATCGAGACGTCTTCTTTTTCAAGAGACTCCAACTTTTCTTCATATTTGACGCGTCGACGGTTGGCGTTGAGCTGCGCGATCCCCAACAACAAAAGGAGAATCCCACCCGCGATTTGAAAGGCTGGCAGCGAGATGCCAAAAATGTTAAAAATCGTCGTGCCGGAAAACGCAAAGATCAGCAGGATCACACACGAAATCAGACCAGCCTTGCGACACACCACAAGCTGCTCTTCACGTCCCAGTTTTTCAGTTATGGACAAATAGACCGGCACCACTGCGAACGGATCGATAATGACGAACACAGCAGCGAACGTCGAAGCGAATTCGGCCAGTGCCAGCGTAACAAGATTCATGCATCACCCCTAAAGATCCGTCATATGCGCCCGCACCAAGTCCGGCGCAAGCCCTACATAATCCCGAGGTCGTAAATTCCGCAAGCGACTCTTAAGATCTGCATTTATTTCCGAGGCTTCATCGACCAAACGGAGGTATTCGCGATGGCCCAAAGCTCGACCGCGGGTGAGCTTCTTAATGCGCTCATAGGCATCACTCACACCACTGGCCCGCAAAGCGGTCTGGAGAGCCTCACCCAAAAGTTCCCAGGCCTCATCCAAGTCACGGGCAATGGCCTCGTCATCGGCTTCGACTTTGTTCAATCCCTGTTGCAGAGCTTGGACAGCGACGTGGATTGNNACGGGCAGCTTGTCGGCGAAATGGGCCAGAAGCGCATTGGCCACACCCAGATTGCCCTCGGCATTCTCGAAATCGATCGGATTCACCTTGTGCGGCATGGTGCTCGAACCGACCTCTTGGCTTTTTATTCTCTGCTTCAAGTAGCCCAACGCAATATAACCCCAAAAATCCCGACAGAGATCGATGGCAATTGTAGCGAGATGAGCGAGCTTCATCAGCATTTCAACAATTGTATCATGCGGCTCAATTTGTGTGGTCAGTGGGTTAAAAGTGAGTCCAAGTTGCGTCGTGACAAAATCCCTCGCGAGTTCTTCCCACGGTGTGTTGGGGAAAACAATGTGATGCGCGTTGTAGTTGCCAGTCGCGCCATTTATTTTTCCAGAGAGGGGGGTCGTGAACACACCATCCGCATACTTTTGCAAACGATAGGCGAAGACTGCGAATTCCTTGCCCAAGGTCGTGGGTGTCGCTTTCTGCCCATGCGTCCGACTGATCATACTGAGTTTTTGATAGCGTAAGGCATCGCTCTTCAGTTTCGCTAGCAAGACTTTAAAACGGGGAGCCAGGCTTTGCTCTAAGGCAGCTCGCAACATCAGCGCATAAGCCAGATTGTTCATATCCTCTGAGGTGCATGCGAAATGAATCAGACTGAGGAGCGACTCCCCAAAGCCCAAAGCCCGCAAGTGTTCGGCAAGTGTGTATTCGATGGCTTTGACATCATGATTGGTTTGGCGTTCAAGTACTTTGGCCCGCTGTGCAAAAGACCTTTCCCCTAAAACGTACTCAGCGAGCGTAGCTAACTGATTTTTTTGCTCGTAGCTGATAGAAACATTTAAGGGCAAAAGGCCTTTGTCCTGCCAGGCCAAAAGATGCAAGAGCCAGCGCAACTCGACGTGCATGCGATAGGCAATAAATCCTTGCTCAGACAGGAACTTAGCAAGGTCTTGGGTTTTTTCCGCGTAACGACCATCGAGCGGTGAGAGGGCAGCGATCATTTTGCCTCCGGGCGGTTGCGATCCACGAGCTTCGCTTGCAGGAATCGGAGTCCGAGGTTAGTTTCGGTTTCAAGATACATTAATCGAAAGGACGGCGAATGGGAAAGCTCTCAGTGATTATAGGTGCGCAGTGGGGTGATGAAGGCGGAGGCAAGGTCATCGACGNNCATGCGATCGCCAAAGATATCGACATCGTCTGCCGCTTCCAAGGTGGTAATAATGCTGGTCACACCATTTATCTAAAGGGCAACAAGCACGTCCTTCATCTGCTCCCCAACGGCGTCTTTCATCCCCATACGACCATCGCCCTGAGCTCCGGCGTTGTCATCGATCCAGCAGTGCTTTTACGTGAGATTGGGGAAGTTTCCAACTACGTTGCGTTGACTCCCGATCGTCTCTGGGTTTCACCGATGGCGCATATCATTACACCCTGGCATGTCCATCTCGACGCGCTCACCGAAGAGCGCGCCCATGCCCCGATCGGCACCACGCGCCGCGGAATCGGTCCGACCTATGCCGACCGCGCTTCCAGAAATGGGATGCTCGTCTCCGATTTTATAAGCTCCGAAAAAAGAAAACGCTGGGTAGAACGCCGAAAAGACAGCGACGAAGCCTTCCGGACCTTCGTCGTCCGACATTTTGAAATTTGGAATGCTTTCGAACAATGCGCCGAAATGCTTGCCAAATATGTTTGCCCAACCGAAGAACGCCTGCGCCAAGCCTTAAAGCAAGGCAAACATGTTTTGTGCGAAGGCGCGCAAGGCAGCTTGCTCGACCTCGCGCATGGCACCTACCCCTACGTAACAGCCAATTGCACCTTGGCCGCTGAAGCTGCAGTCAGTATCGGTATCGACCCGCGCAAGATCAGCGCGATTTGGGGCGTTGCAAAAGTTTATGTCACCCGCGTGGGTGAGGGTCCCTTTCCTACCGAGTTGTTTGACGAGGTCGGCCGTACCTTCCTGGAGAAGGGCAAAGAGTTTGGCTCTACCACTCGCCGCCCCCGCCGCTGCGGATGGTTTGATGCTGTTGCGATGCGCTACGCTCAAGAATTGAACGGGTTCGACGGCATCTTCTACGGCAAACTCGACATCCTCTCGGGACTCGAAGACGTTAAAATTTGTGTCGCTTATAAGCATCCGCGTCTTGGTATCTTGGAAAAATTCCCAACGGAAGCCAGTGTTCTTGCCGAGTGTGCACCGATTTACGAGAGCTTCAAAGGTTGGACGCAAGACATTCCACGCCAGGGGCAAATCAATGACCTTCCCATAGCGGCACGAGATTTTCTGGTGCAACTGCAAAAACTTTCGGGAACTACCCTTCTGCAAGTGGGGACCGGGCCGGAACGCGACACATTTTTGACCCCCTAAGCAACGCGTGATTTAATCGGGATATAATAGCTCTTGGAATCCGAAAATATCGCAAAGCCAAGAGGACCCCTTATGCCAGACAGACCAAAACTCAACAGTGCAAACACCTTTTGTTGGATCGAACTCGCTTGCAAAGATATGCCAACTGCTAAAGAGTTCTACGGCTCACTCATGGGCTGGAAATTTCGTGACGACCGTACCCCTGAAGGTGGCGTGTATTCGAGTATCAAGCTCGGTGATAAGGGCCTCGTTGGCGGCCTCTATGAATTCGCCCTCCCCGAGGAACCTAAGAAAAAGAAACAGCCCAAAGTCCCAGCTTTCTGGGGTTCCTACGTCGCAACTAAAAATATCACTAGCACCACTAAGAAAGCCCACGACCTGGGTGCCACCATCATCGCTGATACCATGCCGATCGGAGATTCCGGACGCATGAGTGTTATCCAAGATCCGGCCGGAGCTTTGTTCGGTATCTGGGAGCCCAAAAAACTCGAAGGCTTCGGTCCGGATCGCGACACCCTCGGGGCTTCCGGCTGGAACGAGCTCCTAACCCTCGACGAAGATCTCTCCGTCGGCTTCTACACCAAACTCTTCAATTGGAAAGCCAAGAAGAAAAAGGTGAGCGCGAAGCTGAGCTACACCTATTTCATGATGGATGAAAAACGCGTCGCCGGCATGATGGAACTCAACCCCGATCTCGGGGACCTGCCACCCCACTGGCTCGTTTATTTTAACGTCAAAAACTGCGACAAAAGCACCCATCTCGCGATGGAAAAGGGTGCCAAAATCCTCTTTCCACCGACCAGCTTCCCGAATGTCGGGCGCATGTCGGTGGTCATGGACGGCGAAGGTGCTTCTTTTGCCCTGATTCAATATGAGCCCGCAGAGTAGTAGGGATTCTAATGGACACAAGAGCTAAGACTGCGATCCCTCACTCCGTTCGGGATGACCGTCTAAACCCGTCT
>PLEQ01000271.1 GCA_003136475.1 Deltaproteobacteria bacterium | reverse complement strand
CTAGATAGCGTGGGAAACGTCAGTTATCATTGATTGCAGCTTTTGGAACCAAAGCGACACACACCTCGTGCAGCTACTGGTGAAAGATAGTGATTTTCTATCTATGGAGAGTCTTGAAGAGGTTGCCATTGTGGGTCTCGATCCAACGAAAATAGTTGCTGATTTACAGAAGATTTACTACGTATTGAAAGCTAACGGTAAAATCTTAAAGATAAATGGCAAACTTGCCATTTAAGAGAGCTTAAGAAAATTATCGCCCCGTGTGTGGTCGTCGGACGCCAAGCTTGCTTAGGGAGTCTTTTTCGTCCTCAAAAAGCATTCTGCTAGGTCTCAAGAGTTATTTTGGTTAGATTCATAAGATCATCCTTACAGGTGCCTAGCTGAATTGAACTGACTTCTCAAAAGACTGCAGGGCGTCGTGCTCTGTCAGGCTATCGAACCGCTTGCTGGAGATAGAATGTGCACGATCTAAGATCCAACCAACAAACCGAGACTGCTTCTGGTCATGAAGAAAGACGTCTTAGCCCCGACAAACGTTATCTCTATCTGGAGCTTTTTTTACTTTTCAGTTTTTTGGTGATTATTTGGTTCCATCGTGATGCTCGTCTCAGCGATTTCGGCGATACTTGGGACTACGCTGATGCCAAAAATCTTTTGTTACAACGCAATTTTGCGGGCACAATCACCGCTATGCGCGGCCAAACCTTTCCTGCGCTGTGGGCCTTAAGTGAACGATTCGATATCCATTTTCCTCTTGTCGCAGCCATTTTTAATGTTATGGGCGCGCTCTTTTTAATATTTTCGGTTCGATCTTTTTCCAAACAGTGGGGTCACGGCGTCGCCATCAGTGTTTTGCTTATTCTGAGCTCTGTTCATGTCTTCAACTATCATTTTTCTCACCTTTCCGAATCAGCAATATCAGGTTGTCTCTTTGCATGCCTGGGCGCCAATCTGCTTTTTCTAAAGAAATGGAGAGATTTCGAAGCCGGTCTGGTCCCTTTTCTAGGTTTGCTACTGGCTGGGACGGTGTTTCTAATCGCGACGCTCGTTTTGAATTCACTTAAGCAGTATTTCTTGCTGTGGATTTACGGATTTCTTGGGATGCTCATCCTAACCAGTCTTTTTGCCTTGCTCCGCAAAAGAAGCAAACAGCATGTCTATAGATTGCTCAGCCCCCTTGTTCTCTTCTTAGCCGTTTGCTTTATCCCCCAACGTATTTATATTGGTCCGCCAAAAACGGCCCAAGATATGAATTATAGCTTCTTTCTATTGAGCAATGAATTGGAGACCTATTTGGGAAATAGGCTGAACAAAGTTCCGGATGGACCCCTCCGCACACGTTTTCTCGACATTCAAAACTATCTTCATAAGAGTAAGGCCAAGTGTGCCGAAGAAAAGAAATCAGAGCTCAGATGCCTTGAATTCTTCGATCCAGCTTTTGGTTCCAAAAAAATGTTCTTCGATCTGTTCTTTTCGGATCTTTCGGGCATCTTATCTTTGAATAAACTCGCCTTCAACGCCTGGTTAGGCACTATAGCCTGGGGAAATTTTAGAGGACCTGCCTACTCAAAGTACTTTAATTTCGGACATGAGCTGTTTGCGACGTTTGGGCCGCTTATTGCATTTCTCCTGATTCTGAATGTCTTTTTAACCGTTTTCAATCTGTTTAAAAGTTTCAAACTGGCAACGAAACAGCGAGCTGCTGAGGCGTGGTTTCGTTTGGTCTACCTGAGCTCCGAAGGGATCGCGATTTATTCTTTCAATATTTTTATGGCCATTGGATCGGCTCTAGCCTTTGATCCTCGCGTTTTACTTGGTTCCTATATACTGTTTGTGATCCATACCGTTTTGCTACTTATAGATACCTTCGGCCCATCCGTGCCGTCCTCATCGCCACCGATTTCCCATCACCCCGAGTGGAGTGGAGCTCAGGCTGCGATTCCTCACCTCAATTCATGATGACAAGTTAAGACTTTCGATTACTTTTTCAGTCATTTATAAAATTTTTTGAGGTTTTCCCAAAACTCGGCCGATAACCCTGTGTTTCAGCATGGGGTCGCCGGTGAGGAGCCTTCGCTACACACTTGGTCTTTCGCTACTTTTACATTGGGTGCTTTGGCTTGCCGTGCGATCTGAGAATGGCGAAAAAGCTACCGAGAAAATTACCGAGAAGACTAAGCAGGCAGAGCTGGTGTTTCACTTGAACGATACTCCTCAAAGAAAAACTAGGCGATCTTCAATTGCTCATTCACCTAGCAAAAAAACGCCTAGCAAAATGATGTCCAAAGTTCCCACCCGCTCCCTTCAATACTCTGATTTTCTATTGAAGGATGAGAGTGGGGTAGAAGCTTGGAGCTCCGAACCCTATCAAGGCTATCATGGGCATGATTACCAACATATTATCGCGGCTTCGAATGACTTAGAAGCTCGTTTAAAGATTCCTTTCGTGGTGCGCAAAGAATTGGACGATGGCGAGGCCAGTGTCCAATTGGAACGTCTTAGCGAAAGTTCGTTTCGTATTGTGGCTTTGGTCGGTAGTCCGTTTCTTCGCGCCGCACTTTATGAAGCGGTTTTTGATCGCAAAAATNNCAAAATCCGTGCAAGTATCCAAACGACGTCCTACCAGCGACGGAATGATGATGATTTCGATGAGAAAATCAGTTTGAAGGAAAGAGAGATAGACCTTGCCTACCTCCATAAGAAGTTTCTTCCTCAAATTCATCCCATGCCAGGTATTAATCTTTTCACCTACCAAATTCCGGATGAAGCTGCGGAACGTTCCCGTCGACTCGATGAAGCCGACCGCGACGAGCTGATGCGTTGTCCAGCTTATCTACGTGACGTGCATGACCTTGCTGTGGACTATGGTCCTGTCGACACCCCGGACTGATCTCAAGCTAACTTTCATCTATGGACAAACAAGGTAAGGGATCGCCTAGAAATCTTAAAGAAAGGCAATACTATGACGCTGGATTGCCAGAGAAGAAACTTTCGATATAGCGACGTAAGACCGTGTTATCAACAAAACACGTGCAGTTGTCATTTACGGCACAAGCTGATAGACAGACATCCCAAATAATGTCCCATTTAAAGACAGTTCTATACAAGAGGGTAAATTCTTCTTGGCTTTTTTCGAAACCGGCGTCGTTGCCAAGTTCCATTTGGTAGATTTCGGAGATCTGGTTTTCCAAGAACGCTTGCCCTCGGTAGAACTGAAGGAACTGTTTTGGCAAGAGAATCCCCAATTCAACGCCACGATCTAAGAGTTCTTTGAGCTTTTTCGAAACACTGGCATCGGATCTGGCAAGCGTAGTCACAAGGTCCACGACCTGCGATCTTTCAACTCCGTCTTTCCAATTGGCGACACTGTCCAGTCCATCGAGAACCAAATTTTCAAGTGAGCTAGAGAGACCGAGGGTGATTTTAAAGAGTGCCTTAGCCTCTTCCAGTGTAAAACGTCCGATGCTGCCAAAATCAAGAAGGGTGATCGTATCCGCATCCGCTTCGTCAGACTTCATGTCGAAAAATATATTGCCGGGATGCAAGTCAGCATGAAAGAGGCGGTGGCCGAAGATGGCTTCGCGTGTCCAGACTTTCAGAAGTTCCCTGAGGGCAGAGAGTTTACGCGCATTTTCTTCCAGTCCAAGAGCTTCGATGCTCTTGCCTTCTGCCAGCGAGAGGAATAGCACTTTTGAAGTCGATTTGTATTCAGGCAGGTCATGAATAACTTTGAGTTTGCCATTGATCTTGCCATTGTAGAATTGACCAGCTCGAAGGTTTGCCAATTCTTTCAAAAAGTCGCTTTCTTCCATAAACGCTTCTTCAAGGTCGACCAAGAGAGAGAGAATGGCTTCATCCTTGGTCAGACTGCGAAGCAGCTTAAATTCAGTCTCGGCTTTTTTGATGACATGTGGTCTTTGAACCTTAATGATCAGCTTTTGATGTGNNAAGATAGACCTGACCCATCGTGGCCGCTGCCAAAGTTGTTTGCGGAAATATTGGAAATTCGTTGTCGACGACAATGCCAGCTTCTTTAGCAATAATATCTTTAGCAATGCGGGTTGGAAACGGTTTGATATTTTGACGCAGCCTATTGAGAATCTTGGTCAAATGCTCTGATTTTACGTCTTTGCTAAAAAGCTGAAACGCTTTCTGAATGACGGGCCCACAATGATTCAAAATAATCGCCAAAACCTCATCGACGGAGGCATCTTCCTCTAAAGTCAACATATCGGCGAGAATCGCTCGTTTGGTCGCAGCATCGAGCGCATCAAAATACTGGCCAAGTACCAGTTGGAAGAACTGTGCAAATGCTGGCGGCAGCTTGCTGAGATCCACACCGACTTTGGGATCGAGTAACATTCTAATCGCCGGTGAGTTTGAAAATTTGAGCAAGCCCATAGAAGCGTTAATCGATTCGTCAACCTGCGCCAGAACTAAGTCCGGCAGACGGATGTGATCTTTGGTGAGGATCAGCAACGGGTTTAGAAGACCACTAAAACGTTGCATATTGGGTAGCAGGGGGCTAGCACCTATTTTATTCCAATCTACGAGCATGGATAATACATTGAGAAGGGGGCTTTCCTTCGCAGTCAGAAGCAGACTCAGAAAGCGACTCTGGTGAACCTCTTGCAAGAGCTTAGCATCGCTTAGGGAAAACGTCATAACAGACGCTTGTTCAGCAATAACTTCACGATACTTATCATAGACCTCTTCTTTAGAGTTGTATTCTGCAGCATTGATACCAAGGATGCGTGCAGAAAAAACTTTGACGCGGTCGAGATCTGAATTCGGCTGCTTTGCTAAGACCGGACAACTTAGAAAAAAACAAATTAGAAGCCAGCTAAAATGACATTTCATAAAAGACTCTTTCCATTGGAATTTCACTCATTCGATTTTTCTTAGTTTAGACGGAGCTATTTCAGAAAAGATTAAGAGTCGAATTGACGCCCCTGGCCCGCGGGCAGAAGATAAATCATTTAATTTTAGGGAGTTCTATAAATTCCCGAAAAATAGACTTAAATACATACCTTTTGCGCCGATAGGGGTTTTCTAAGGGGCATTCTCCACATGGGGAGTGCATTCAGGGTGCAATCAATTTAGATTGAGAAATTCAAAATGGGTCTTGCAAAAAGAAAGCACAATGCATCGGTCAGCCCCGAAGAGCATCTTCAAAATCTCTTTGCACTTTCGCTTGATATGTTGTGTGTTGCGGGTTTTGATGGCTATTTAAAGTCTGTGAATCCAGCCTTTACCAAAATTCTAGGCTTCTCAACAGAGGAGTTTCTTCAAACGCCCTACGCAAATTTTGTGCACCCTGACGACAGGAAAATAGCGGTGTCTGAAATGCAGAAGCTGCGGTCAGGCATTCCGACAATCTCTTTCGAATGTCGCTTTCTTACCAAAGATAAAGAATATCGCTGGCTCTCTTGGCGTTGCACCCCTGTCCATGGCCTACTTTATGGAGTGGCAAGGGATCTGACGGATAAGAAACTTAGTGAGGATCTCTATGCGCAGCAAAAAGAGAAAATGGTTTTAAATTCGAAAGTTGCTGCCCTCGGCGAAATGGCGGGTGGCATTGCGCACGAAGTCAACAACCCCCTTGCCATAATTTTAGGACGATCGTNNCTACTCAGCTTGCTAAAGAATGATGAAGTTGTCCTTGATCGCCTCAAATTAACAAGTATTGCCTTGTCGATCGACCAAACAGCCTTGAGAATCTCAAAAATTATACAGGGGCTTCGCCACATTTCGCGTACGGGTGCTCCTGAGAATCTCGAAATTGCCAAAATGGAAAATATCATCAGCGACACTCTGAGTTTTTGTGCTCAACGTTTCAAAGCCAAGCGAGTTCAATTGCAAGTTCCTGTGATTGACAACGAGCTGAGTCTCCTATGTCATCCGATCCAAATTTCTCAAGTCGTCCTGAACCTGCTTAATAACGCCTACTACGCCGTGAAGGATCTTGAGCAAAAATGGATTCGGATCGAAGTGCTCGACAAAGGCTCAAACATCGAGATTGCCATAGCCGACAGCGGTAACGGTATTCCGGAAGAGTTCCAGGAAAAGATTTTTGAGCCCTTTTTTACGACTAAGCCAATTGGCTCTGGAACTGGCCTCGGTCTTAGTGTTAGCAAAGGCATCGTAGAGTCGCACAATGGCAAAATTGAACTCGATCGATTGTCTAAGAATACAAGAATTGTTGTCAGTTTACCAAAAAGCCAGAAGCAATCTTTAGGGGGAAAACATGCCGAGAAAACTTGAAAAGTGCACCATTCTCGTTGTGGACGATGAGGAAGGCATAAGATCGCTGGTTGCTGATATTTTAAATTTGGAAGGTTTTAACTACTATACGGCAGAAGATGGTCAGCAGGCGTTTGATCGAATTTGTTCGACGCAAATCGATGCCGTAATTTCCGATATCCGTATGCCAAATGTTGGGGGAATCGACCTTCTAGATAAGGTGAAAAGCCGCAATCTGGAAATTCCTCGTCTTGCTCTTCTCACAGGTTATTCAGACTACTCCATTCCTGATATCTATGATCGAGGAGCCGAAGCGTTTCTTGCGAAACCGTTTCGCCTGGATGTCTTGCTTCACCTGGTTCATAAACTACTCATTCCTTATGGCGCTGGCTGGAAGGAACCTGATATTAAAGAAAGTACTCTTCTTATAGCTCAAAAATTTACGTCCCTAGAAAATGCGCAGGCTAGTCGATCGTTAATTTTCGGTCGCGGTGGGTTCTTCACCGAATGGAAAGCTGGTTCTTTTCCGCTAGTTGGGACAAAAGTTAAATTTCGTTATGAGTTCGACAGCAAATCTTTGAAGCCCTTGGTCGGACATGGAACGGTGCGGTGGGTTCGTAAACAAGCAGAAGGCACACTCCAACCGGGCGTAGGTATCGAGTTTGACTATCTGAGCAATGATGCTTATACCAGCTTCATAGAACAATTGCATTCGACGACTCTCAGGCCATTTATTCCCAAAGGTGGTTAAAGTGCTCAAAAAATATGGACTCCTACACGAAGTACGATATAATAGAGTTTCGTGAGCTATTTTAAATTTCTAGCCGCCTAATCATCGTTTTATTTACATTCGCTTGCCCTTAAACTCTAAATAGAAAAATTTTTAAATTTATTTCTGAGCTTTCCTATTCTCTGTGAACTCTAACTTAAGGGTTTTGTTATTTATGAATAACTTAAGTACGGTAGCTGTGAAGGGAAAGAGGAAGATTTCCTTTGTGCAATCGATTTTAAGTCCGATGTCGAGAAAACTCAAAGCGAACGTTAAGATCGAATTTCAAAAGGGCTCCTATCTGATCAAAACCGCAGATCATAAAGATGAAATCTCGCAAGCTTATCAATTACGCTATGAGATTTTCTACAATGAGTATTGCGGGCGTACGAATGCCTTGGGAATTGACCACGATCGCTTTGATAAAAATGCCGATATTTTAGTAATTATCGATTTAAAAACTGGGAAAGTGATCGGAACTTACCGAGCCATTTGTTCCGAATTTTCGAAGCGTTTTTATTCGGCTTCCGAGTTCAACATCGGAANNTCTGGCTGAGGACGGTGTCAAAGTGGAGCTTAGCCGGGCCTGTATTCATAAAGACTATCGCAACGGGGCAGCTATCAGGCTACTTTGGCGCGGTATTCATCAGTATTTAAACGCGGTTGAGGCACGCTACCTGTTCGGCTGTAGCAGCATTTCAGGTGTGCGCCCGCTTGCCATTCTGGCGTTGATGAACTATTTGCATCGGCATGAACTTACCTTGAATCATTGGGAAATATTTCCACACCAAACTTTTGATAGAAGTTCGCAACTTCTTAAAGATCTGCGCGATTTCGGCCTCCATAATCCTATTGCGGACATTCCGGCCCTCTTTCGCGCTTATTTAAACGCTGGGGCTAAGTTTGAGGTAGTTCCAGCTTACGATGAACAGTTCCTCTGCTATGATTTTTTCACGGTTTTAGATGTTCAAAAAATCAATGCTAACCATGCACGTAGATTTGGAAGTCGAGAATGACAATAAAACGTTGNNCTTCTGCTTCGTGGTCTCGGGCGTGAAGCCCGTCATTGGGGAAAATTTGTGGAAGCTTTGCAAGCACAAAGCTTTTGTTCTCAGGTTATTTTGTGCGATCTGCCCGGTACTGGCGTCTACTATCAAGAACCGGGCGTTATGCACATTGAAGAAATGGTGGAGCATATTTCCGAAAATTGTCAGCCTGCACTCATCAATGCTAAACCCGTGGTCATCTTAGGCTTCTCCCTCGGGGGCATGGTAGCTCTCGATTACGTGACCAAGTTCCCCGATCTGTTTTCGGAATATATCTTAATCAATTCTAGCGTTGGTGGTCTTTCGCCATTTTATCGACGGCTTTTGCCATCAGCCCTGCTGATTTTTTTCAAAGTTGCCAGAGCAGCCTCCTTGCAGGAAAAGGAACGCCTGATCCTTTCGCTCAATTCTCAACTCCATCAAAATGACCCGAAAGTCTTGGCTGAGTTCGTTCAAATTGCAGAAACAGCCCCCATTTCTATTGCAACCCAACTGAAGCAGATACTCGCTGGTTTGTGGTTTAAACTGCCAAAGGACAGACTTAAAAAGAGTGGCCTTGTCCTCTACTCCAAGAACGATTCGCTCGTGGACCCAAGTTGCAGCCTTGCGCTTGCAAGTTATTTGTCAGCCCCTGCGATTGCCCATCCGAAGGCGGGTCACGATATTGCCTTCGATGATCCTAAGTGGGTGATTGAGCAGATAGCGAGTTTTTTAAGCAGTCGTGAGGAGAATGCTCATGTTTAAAATGCTGCGCGCGCTCTACCCAACCCTGTACTATTTTGTCATTGCGCAAAAATACCAACTCAGTCGCAAGCCTCTGCCCAAAGCGCTTCGGAATCGCTACCTTAAAGATTGGGGTCATTGGACTTTGGCGAGAATGGGTGTATCTCTTTCTGTCATCGGCAAGCCTTCCTCGAAGTCTTGCATACTTCTGGGTAACCATATTAGCTATCTCGATATTCCTCTTCTTTGTAACCAGGCGCCGGTGCTCTTCCTTGCCAAAGCGGAGCTTGCACGGTGGCCATTGATCGGCAGCATTGGGCGTTGCATCGAAACAGTTTTTATCGACCGAAGCTCCAAAGCCTCGCGTCAGGCCGGGGCTGCCAAAATTGCTGAGAAAGTCTTAAAAGCTAAAGAGTTTATCGCAGTCTTTCCGTCCGGAACGACATCGATCGATGAAAGCGTACCGTGGCGAGCGGGAGCCTTTCGCATTGCCCACGAAAACGCTATTCCTGTGCAAGCCTTTCGTATCAACTATGAACCACGGTCTGTTGCAGCTTTTGTAGGTGACGATTGGTTCCTGGTGCACATGTACAAACTGCTAAAAACTTCACAAATTAAAGCCAGCATTGAATTTCTGCCACCCAAACTGATCCGAGATCTTGCTAAAGATATGGAGGAGATTAAGGCATGGTGCATGCAGAGGGAGATAGGAAATTAGGCGCGTCCTAGTACCAAAGCGCCTGAGCCTCCAGAAACAAGCGATCGCGCTCTTTCATACTCAGACCACGCCAATGGTGCGCCGAATGGGTTGCACGAATAAAGAAGTCCAGGAGAAGAATGTGTCTCCGTAAAGTTCTTTGCTGCCGGTGAGGAACGATTGGGTTGAAAAATCCGAGACTGTTGAAAATCTGGCGTGGGTTTTTTTTAATCCAGATCCAAGACCCCAGTTCCAGACACAGAGGAATCATGACGTTATCGGGCTTTTCCTTTTGGTGACTTAGAAAAACAAAGTCCCAAAAATCGCCATGCGTCATATATTGCGAGGACTGCGGTTCGAAGGAATAGATATTGTGCGGATAGGTTTGATCAAAAAGTTTTTTAAGAAGCAATATTTCAGGAACGCGGGGGAAGGGTCCGGCCGTATTGGCAAAGGGAAACCAGATACGGTCCTTCATGCCAAAACCCGAATGGAAATCAATAATCAAACTAAAGGGTGCATCCCAGAGCTCTTCCTTAATCACTCGAAAGAGTGTTTGATTCTCCTGCTCCATCGGTTCGCCGGCTTTTCCCCTATACCAAGGTAATTTCGGTGAAAGACGATGCCCCCCTGGCAGAAAGAACCGCGAAACCGACTTGGAGTCGACCGGTGCATTGCGCATAAGGTCTACACCGCGTGGGTTTGATCGCTGCTCAAGCGCTATACCACCCGGATTCACACAGGGATAAAATATAATCTTTAAATTTTCAAGCTGGGCATGGGTCGTACGATCCCATTCGATGAGGTGGCATAAAGTTTCGAGGTAGGAAAGAATAACTTCCGTGCCTATCACCTCAAGTCCGTGCACCCCCCCTACGAAAGCGATAGCAGGAACATCATTTCTGCGTGCACCCAAATGGATAGAGTAAATAGGATAGGAAGTATTGTCGACACTAACAACGTCTTGTTGAATGACAGTTCCAAAACGAGCAATCGAGTTTTTCAAGTTATCGATACGAAGAAAGATTTCATTTTTTTTTGAAAATTTTATTTTCTTCATAGATTCTAGCAGCCAGACAAGCTCTGCTACCGCCCCCCTGCGAAGTCGAGACAAAATTTCCTATGCAATTATAGCTTGGAAACGCCTCCTGGCAGGGGAGAGGAATTTGCCTAGTGGACCCTTAGATCTTTTTCTCTAACTTAGGCTCAGCCCAGGGACCTGACACTTTATACTTTACTTTAGAAAGCGAGTTGAGGAAGGACTTATCTGTCTTAGTTTCGCTACTATAGTACATGTAAGCGGCACTCAATAGCGGGTTTACGAGAAAGGCGAGAGCCCCCACCACGAATTTATTAGAGTTGAGGTAAAGAACGATATCACCGTCGTAGCTTTCTTGATTTAAATTGATAGTGCCTTCGTACTCCATGAGAAAAGAAGCCAAATTCGCGAAGGTTTTTTGGGTCTTGAGCACATTGTTTTCAAGATCAAAAAATCCTTTGAATTGATAAATTTGGGAGGAATCGGATAAGGAATTGCGAAAATTGAGCGTTAAGATATCAAGAAAGCGTTTCAAGAAGTGATTGCCAGCTATTTTCCCATCCTGCAAGTCTGCCGATAGCTTGCCTGAAACAGAGCTCTGCTGGCATGTCAATCCGGTGGAGGTGCCGGAAAGGTCGAAGAAGCTTGGGCCTTTAAAACCATGGATTTCTTGACCGACATGAAACTTATGAAGAAAACCCCCAAAATCTATAAAGTCAAAATTGCCCTTCATTTGGAAGGAGACGGCTTTTTCTATAACTTTGAAGCGCCCCCCTTCGACCGTAGCGGTGAATAGCCT
>PLEQ01000421.1 GCA_003136475.1 Deltaproteobacteria bacterium | reverse complement strand
CCGGATTCAACGGAATACGCATTTGCCTCCTGCTTTATGATTAAAAGCCAATTCTTTGACTAGAAGCGCATACAATTTTTTATCTTCATGATCACAGACTGGACCATGAATTTTAAGAATATCTCCCTGAACCCATACATCACGATGAAAAGCGGGCTCTGGACGGTCCATATCAGTCTCTTCACCATTCTCATCAATGTAAGTTAGTTCCTTTCTTTTTTTGGTTGAAACAACCTCAAAAGCTGGATTTCTAGTTAACCAAGTCATTATTTGATGCTCATGCTCGTCATGAGTAAGAATTTTTGCTGGCACTTTAAATTCCTCGACTTCCTCTTTGCTTATCGTCTCAGATTGTTTCTGGTCGCGATAGTCTGGGCCGGAAAAGTGAAATATTTTCGCGGATTTTAGGCGAGAATAAATTCGGTTTCCGACAAGATCAGACAACACTTTCCTATCTAAACTGAGTTTTTTGTTATTGCAATGGTTTGAAATAAGTATCGTTATTTTTTTTGCACTATAACGGTGGTCTATGACGTCAAAAATCAGTTTGGCTTCAGCCTCAGATAGCTTTTCTTGACCCAACTCATCGATGACAACAAAATCATCGTTTCGCAATCTATTAAGATGCCAGTTAAATGTATTTTCTTGCTCCTCTCGCAATGCTCGGTGTTCAAAACCGTATGAATTGCAACGTCTCTTTAAATCTAAAAAGCGATAGGTTGGGATATAAAAACCACTTTTCCAAGATATTTTTTTGAGAAATGAAGTCAGGAGAAAGATTGAAGAGCGAGTCTTTCCTGTTCCTACTCCACCGGAGAAGAAAAGAAAGTGGTTTGTGGTCTTTGTAGTGGTTGAGTGTAGTTCATTGTCCCATTTCAAAATTTCATCAAGATAAGGGCTACTGTCATCAGAACATAAATAGAGATTGGGGATTTTAGCCGCGTTAAAACGACTTATCCTATCTTCAATCGCTGCATATAGATCGCTATTTTTTGCCAAGACCGAATCTTCAAGGTCCAAGCTTTCATCACTCGTAAAAAAATCCTGAGTGTCCTCAAAATGAGCAGGGCATAATCTTAGGTTTTCCAAACAAGAACAACGTCGAGCTTCCACAAACCCTGTTTCTCCCTCTATGAGGATAAAACCTGCGCTGTTGCATTTAGGGCAATTCACATCATTTTCGGGAGTCGACAGACTTGCTTTGTTCAAGATCGCATCCTTAATGTAGAATTTTTGACCACCAAATTTAAAACTCATTATCCTACAAACTCGTTAAGTCGGCCGGAGTCTTCTCATGACCAGTTGTTTGCCCAAGTTGAACAACCCTTGAATCTCTCTTACGGCGTAGTGCGCGAATACAATGTTGAGCAACATGAGAAGGGCTCTCCATACTATTTGGGTATGAGATATCTTATCCAATAATCCGTGGTCTGTAGTGGCGAGACTTAAATACTCTCGACGAGCGTCAGAAAGTTTGGCCGAAATTTTTTCAAGTTGAGAACTTTCAAGGCGAGCATTTGTGACCTGACGCAGNNCGGCAGCTTGAAGTTTGTTCAAGAGGTCTTTTTTCAAGTTCAGTTCTTGTTCAAATTGAACAATCTGTTGTTCAAGAGTGTTGGCGATGAGGGATTGCTTTTTGCCATGAATAAGTGCTGAACCAGAGAGACAGGTCAAAAGGTAAAAACCCAGCCCCAAACTTAAAGTGGTCAACGGTAATTTTTTATACCAAGGTTTATCTCCAAGTAGCGTCATGGTTGTAATGATAATGAAGCCGATTTCGCCCAATAGAGCAGATTGCAAGGGCAGAGGTTGGTCAGCTTGCGAGTAAAACTCGTAGCTCAACTGAACAAGCACTGAAGTAATCCATAAGCATAGAACTAAGCATAGAAGGGCGGGTATTTTTTCAAGAAAGAAAAATATAGAATATTTCTCCTCTTGAACATTGTTCAAATCCTGAACGATTTTCTTTTCAGAAGCCAGTGAGGGAACGTTGTTCATAGATTGTTCCTTTATTGGAAATTGAAGAATATTAGTTTGTTCAGTGATTAAAGAATGAACAGGAGGGCTTTTAAGTTCTGTTTCTTTTCCTTTAGATTGTCTATATCGTTCTTTTCGTTTCTTTAAGATTCGATCTTTGTGCTTTTGATAGTAGGTCGAATTATATTTTTTATGTGGTTTATCTTTTGAAGAATCATTGTTCATGAATAGCCCCTTGAACATTTGATATTGAATATCTTAACACAAGGTAGACGGTCAGAAGTATAAAGAAAGAACATATAACGAACGGCGATCGATCGCGAGACGACCGCATAATGATTAAAATTGAATGGGCTAACGTTCATGATAGAATAAAAAATATTGGGAGGATCTATGAGCGTTATTTCAATAATAAATAGCAAAGGTGGGGTGGGCAAAACGAGTTCAACTCTCGAAATTGCCTCTTGCTTGGGTCTAACCGGAGAAAGAGTCTTAGTAGTTGATCTCGACGGTCAAGCGGATTGTACCAAGGTTCTGTCTAAGGGGAAAAGACCTTCCAATGGAATCTACGATGCCCTCATCGGAGAGGAGGAGATAGGTTCTCTCGCTCATCGCTCGGGGTTTGAAAATGTGTACTATATTGCAGCAGATCGCCGGTTGGGTGGATTTGAAGCCGCAATCGCTAACCGCCTTGAACGGGAGATGATCCTTTCTGAAGTCATTGAGCCTGTTCGGAAGATGTTCAAGTACATAGTCTTTGACTGTCCGCCGGATATGAACATGCTTACAACTAATGCGCTCGTTGCTTCGGACTTCTACATCTGCCCCTGCGATTTATCGCGCTTCTCAAATGAAGCTATATCTGCCATCAAACACCATGCCGATTTAATTCGAAAAAGGCTCAACCCCAAGCTGAAATGCCTAGGAACATTCCTTGTTCGTGTAGAAAAAATGAACAGTTTTGCTTCCAGATTAGGCATGGAAGGCTTAAAGAAGCTTGTTGGGGATGATCTTTTTGATATTTCTATTCCTGCAACATCAAAAATTCCTGAAGCCCATTTAAAAAACAGTACTCTAACTCACATGTTTCCAGACAATAAAGTTGCCATCGCCTACAGACAGATCACTCAAAATATTATTGAAAGGAGCTAACAATGGAAAAGTCAAAGGAACATATAAGCGATAAGGATGATGAGTTTCTTAATCAGCTTGTAAAATCAAAAAAAGCAAAATCAATTTCAGGAGCGTCCGCTCAGACGAATGAAGATAACGTCACTGATTTTCTTTTGGAAATACAAAAGGAAGCTGAAAAAAATAAAAAGGGACGCACAGCTCCTGTGACTTTTCATGCACCAATTGCTCTTGTCGAGAGAATTGAGAAAGATGCCAATGATCTTGGGATCAGTCGTTCGGAATATCTTGTGACGATTTTGAAAAAGGTATACGGAGCGTAGCCTTTTAACTTCCCTGCTACTTCCTACCTCTTGGGCTAAATTCGCCAGCCACCAGACTTGACTCGTTTTGTTTGTTATTTGACATTCATTTGAGTGCAAGGTAAGAACCTGGTTAACACACCCATTCAACTGATTTTTGAGGGCAAGTAGTGAAAAATCTTCGCTCATTGATATTGCTTGGAATGATAGCAAATCCATTTATGCATGGTTGTACTCATTGGTTTATGGAAAATCAAAAGCCAGCTTTAGTTAGGAAAAAATTAGAAGCTCTTGAGGCATCTTCTGGTGGGCGCATTGGTCTATCAGTAGTAAATGCAGCAAATGAAATGCCGATTCAATTTCGAGCATACGAGCGCTTTCCTTTTTGCAGTACGGTTAAGACAGTAATCGTGGGTGCGATTCTGAAAAAATCCGAGGTGGACCATCAATTACTTCAAGAGCGTGTTCTATATAAAGAGGCTGATATTAAGGAATCAGGGTATGCACCAATTACTGCTAAATATTTGAATAGTGGTATGACAATTGCTGAACTTTCGGCCGCTACTCTACAATATAGCGACAACGCAGCTGCCAATCTCTTGATTCGAAAACTGGGAGGTCCTGCAGCCATTACTGCATTCGCTAAGTCTCAGGGGGATAATAAATTTAGATTGGATCGTTGGGAGCCTGAATTGAATTCGGCGATTCCTAGTGACCCTCGTGATACTTCCACTCCTGCAGCAATGGCAAAAATTTTGCAGTCTTTAACTTTAGGAAATGCCTTGGGTTCAGCTCAGCGCGAGATGCTCATAGATTGGCTAAAAGGAAATACTACAGGAGATGCAAGAATTCGAGCTGGAGTACCAAATGAGTGGATAATAGGCGATAAGACCGGAACTTGTGATTACGGAACAACAAATGATATTGGAATAGTTTGGCCAATAAACGGCAGCCCTAGTATTGTAGCAATTTACTATACTCAAAATGAGAAAGATGCAGCTTCACGTAGTGAAGTGATTGCTTCTGCTATGCGAATTCTTGTCGATAGCCATGTATTTCAATAAAAAAATGCTGATAACGATCAGCGTCCAATTTCTAGGTCGAATGAATTTTGTTTGGTCTGATTTTCAATCCCTTCTAATTTAAAACCATCCAACACGTTTGCCTTCGTTGATGTCCTGCTCGCTTTTGCTAAGAGTTTTTCTTTACTGTCAGTGACGATTTCTACCTCCTGCCTAGCACGAGACGTCAAGACGTAAAGGCTTTCCTTCGAAATATTTGAGTGCGTTAGCGCAATGACTCGATCGCAGGTTAAGCCTTGTGACGAATAGGTCGTTGTAACATGAGCGTAATCAAACAGTTGTGGTCTACTAATATCAACCCGTTCTTGGTTCCCATTTTCGTCACTTAAAATTGCCTGTTTCTTATCAATTGCCTCCATAGTAACTTGTTTCCGGTTTNNGATAGATTTTCAGACTTTGGGTTTAGCTCAACGACACCATGTTTTGTCTCAAGAGTAAGATACTGACCTCGACGACTGACGACCCGGTAGTGTTCGTTTAACTCCAGGTATGGGCTCTTAGTGTTGGTCATGACCACCATTCCTGGATCGTAATATGCGGCGACTCTTTTTTGTGCCTCCGTTAAATCTTTTTGGCTTAGAATTTCGACGTTGAATTCCTTTCTATCAAGGTGTCCTAGATTCTTCATCTCTTCACGAATTCTTCTCGTCAGGATCTCTTTTTCCTTATTAGTATCTGATAGGACCAGTGTCTTTTCACGCGCCTCGGGACTNNGGACTAAGGGCAAGGTATCTTTTTACAACAAAATTTATGCGGGAGTCGTGGCCCTTACGTTCAAAAATATGGTCTGATAGTTTATCAAGCCCAGCTTTGATCTCTTGATACTTTCCTTCGGAAATATGTTCCACAGCCTGCTTAAGAGTCGTGTTTTTTTGTCTTCTATGCTCATTCAAGTGCGCTATTGAAATTCCAGATGGGAATAAGAAAATCAAAGGANNTGGCTCTACCGCTTGATTAATGACCAGAGTTGGACGAAGCTGCATAAGGACGCCTGGCAGCCCTGACAGGTGGATCCTGAATTCATGAAAATTATATTTCTCTAGGTTTATGTTTGACATTACCCAACATCTTAAACATCCTACAGTTCCCCCGAGTGATCCCCTGGCGGGAGTGAGTTGCCCTTTCCGAGCTCAACTTCGGGTCCAAATTTGAAGAACTTACCTCTCCATTGCGAATATTCGCTAGAGAATGCTCCTCCAGAACTTGGCTGAAGCGCAAGAACCTCTTTTAAAGAAGCTTCTTCGAGGGTTTTCAAAAACGTAATCGTGCTCACAGACGTTAAACGATGCGTTTGATATACGGTATGCAGAATTCGTAGGAATAGCAGCATGGATGCTCTTGGACTATTTTCCACCCTTGCTGCTTTCGCTGCATGATTCCTAAGTTCTTCAAAGGCACTGGCCGAGCGACAGTAGACCGTAAGCCCCTCCAAACGTTTATTATCGAGGATGAAAAGTGGATCAAACGTGTCAAAGTTGAGTCCTTCCTTGCCAAAGTCTATTGGCGGACACCAATCTCGAAATGAGTTCTTTCCGCTTAGAAATTCGTCATATAAACCCTGCAGGTAAGTAGCGAGGCCTTCATTGATCCAAAGATCACCCCAGTTCTGAATTTGTACGCCGTTTCCCCACCAGTGATGAGCTAGCTCATGAACGGCCATACGAAACTCCAGGATTCGTATGAGAGACGCATACTCCAGGGTTGCAACGTCACCACCTTCTTCGAGGTATAATTTTTCAAAATCGTACATGCCCATGGTGTTGCTAAAGAAAGCCAAGGCGCCTTTAACTTTTTGCAATTCCTGCCAGCTCGACTCAAGTTTTGTAGACGAAGCAGGCGCGTAGAACGCGAAAGGAATCTTATGCTCAGCTGCCTTGCAATCTACCATTTTGTCTAAGTCTGATTCACTTTTTGGTTCATTAAAGCAAATCAAATCGGATTTATGAATAAATTTTCCGATAATCATGTTTGCAAGATACGGTGTGATAGGCGTACTTTCTTCCCATTTGAAAACCTTCAGGCCATTTGAATCCAAGCCGCTGCCAGATGTCTCGTCCCCTTCGACTAAATGACCACTAGCCAGCGCCGTCATTGTCGGAGGAATGTGAAAAACGAATGAGAATCTACCTCTCTGACTTGGATGATCGTTTGATGGTAACCAGAAACGCGCGTAGTATGGCCAATTCCAGACTTGTAACCTGCGATCTGAAGCTGTGAACTGCGCATCATGGCTATGCAGACCTTGCATGCCAAATCCTATTCCTTTTTCTCCCGCCTTCCAGATGTCAAGGGCATAGGCAATCGTCAGAGTAACTACTGAGTCCTTCATTCTGATCCCATTTAAGTTGACATTCAATGTTCCGTCGGTGAGATGTGAATCTGGCTTTTGTGGTTTTGAAAGAACCGTGTAGTCAACTGTTTGGGAGTCCACATTGACGTGCTTAATCGTCATGAACGACTTCTCACAATGCAATTGAATGTTCGAACTATTTTCTCGCAACTTGATCTTCAGTTCAGCAATGACATCAACGGTAGGTGCGTTTTCACCTGCATACGTGAGATCTATGCTATAGCTGAGAACGTCTATCGAAGAATTCTCAGCTATAGAAAGATAATTTGATTCACTAGACCAAAAGAAATTGTTTTGTTCAGGATTACTCGCATTTTTTGGATCACCGCGATGAGTCTGACATGATGAGCAAAATAAGCTGACTAAAGGAAACATCTTCAGAAGAGTCATTGGCGACATCTAAATACCCAGTCTTTCAATGCGGTTAACAGATCTTCTTATTTCTTATCTTCCACCAAATCAGTATCTTTTGGTAGCCCCTTCGATATTTGGAGAGGTTAACCTAAAAGTAGTTGCGAGTAAGAAATTCAAGTGAGA
>PLEQ01000087.1 GCA_003136475.1 Deltaproteobacteria bacterium | reverse complement strand
CTGGAACACCGGTCGCCCCTGGTGGTGGTGACAAACCAGCTCAGCCTACCGGCCAACCGAGCCCGCCCAAGGCTGTAGTGTTGCGCCGCTTCCATGGTTCGGCATCATTGAGCGCCGCCCGGCTGTCCAGGGACGCGGATACGATAGCTAGTTCGGTGGTTTCCCATCTCGCGGGCCTGCTTGATGCGGATGTAAAGATCACGATTGAAATTGATGCCGAGATTCCATCCGGTGCGCCTGACAATGTTGTTCGTACCGTGACAGAGAATTGCCGGACGTTGAAGTTCGAGAGTGCGGGCTTTGAAGAGAGTTGACCCGAAGAATAGCGAATCCTCGCGGAGCATTAAGTTATTCTTTCGGATTTTGCGCCTCAGGCAACGGCCTAGTCGCCACTACGTCTACGACGTGCTCAAAAGTCGGCTTATAGATAATGACGCGCTCGAACATATCCGAATGGATGGTGAGCCCATCAATCCGGATTTCCTGCTCCTGTGCCGGGTCCATCCAATCGACGATGACAAGGAGCCAGTAAGCATCCAATCGCTGATATTCTTTTGCTTTTTCTTCTTTTTCACGAAGAATCTCCGTCAACCGTGCGATGGCCATCATGCCAAATTGGTGGGTGTGCATTACGTCCCACTTTGCCTCCCATGACAGAGGTTTGTAGATGCCTTCTTTTATGGCCTCCGCCTCGCGTCGGTTGCCGTATCGGGCGAATGCCGAGAAACCTGCCTCCGTGTCTGGCTGCCCCTCGGGAAATTCAGGGTCGTAATAGTCCTCGCGGTACTGCAATATCCGCGTTAGCACATAGATGAAATTCAGCTCCGGGATATGCTCGAATTCACATCGCGGGATCTGACTGGTCTGCCTGTCTTCGATGAGGCGGGCGAGCGTCGCTATGTTTTGGGCGACAGCATCATCATCCTCTATCGGATGCGACTTGTCGAAACCCAGCTTTAGCTCGATATTCTTGCCGCCAGCTTTCAAGTAAAGCGCTTGCGCCTTCAAGGCAACTGTAGTGCGGCGACTGGCCTGCCTTTGCTCACTGCCAATTAGTGAGCCGTCCTCATGGTAGAAATTCGTGATTTCAATGCCCAGCTTGCGCTCGCCCATAATAGTCACATCGGGTTTGTCGCTGTAAACGACCTCGCCCGCCGGAAGGGTGTAAGTATTTCTAAAAAGTTCAAAATAGTGACGCTCTTTGTCCTGCTGTGACAGCCTTGGCTTGACCGTGGTCGGTGATTGCGGAGCCACCGCTCCTTCATTCCTGGCTTGGTCGCTCATCTGGTGAAATTAGCATTCCTGATAACATGTTACGACATTTCGGGAGGCAAATGTTTTACGATAGAGATGGACACAGGCGGCGTCCTCCATGAAACTTACTGACCCCGAAAGACTAATTCTGATGATGTTGTGTGAGATCCACCAGCATTTGGACATCGAGAACGGCATCGACCCTACTTTCGTGCAAACCGCTATTGAAAGCNNCATCTTGGAGATGTGGGAGGCCATCGAACTTTCCTACGAAAAATTGTCGGATGCGGAAAAGAAAAAGCTTAACGACGACGATAATCCGTTCGTATCCTCTTGTAAGTTTACCGGATTCGATGGCCACAACGAAGCTGAGTATATTGGAATCGCGGG
This sequence comes from Deltaproteobacteria bacterium, assembly GCA_003136475.1. Classification (GTDB taxonomy): domain Bacteria; phylum Bdellovibrionota_B; class Oligoflexia; order Oligoflexales; family Bog-1112; genus BOG-1112. The sequence goes on along the minus strand of PLEQ01000087.1, from coordinate 1,145 downwards.
CTTCTTGATAGACCAGCTCCAAAGCTGGAGTCATTTCAAGGGTCGTGATCTAAATTCTCATTTGCCATTTTCACTTGAAAACTACAGGCGAATGCTGCCCGTTTTCGAACCACACCATCTTTCGCAGAAGCGCTTCAATCTGACTGCGGTAGAACTCCGTGAAATTCTTAAAATGCAACATCCTGAAATCGCAAAAGGAGCCGCACAGTGAGAGCCAGCGTCTGGCCGGTTCTGATTAGTGCACGTCTCGCTGTGCGGCCTAGTACGTTATCCTTTCCGCATGCCTGATTCGCAACAGCGTGGATTTCTCAGGGGTCTGTTCGGATGGGAGACTTTTTTTCAGTGGGATGTTTTCGGCGCACTGGTGCCCGGTGTGTTTTTGGCAGCAGGGCTTGCAATGCTAGGGGTCGATTGGTTTCCTCATAACCTGCTAATTTCTCAGCTTTGTTTGTCTGTTGCCGCGCTACTCGCCGTCATCAAGACGATAGGTCATGCCGTCAAATCCTCTGCCTCGTTGGTTGAAAGAGTAATCGTTGCGGCAATGTTGGCGTCATTATTCATTTGTGCCGACGTTTACACAGCCATTAGTATTCAGCGTCACAAAGAAAAGCCAGAATCCGAAGCCAAGGTCATTCCGGTCGGTCCCCATCTCGACTGGGATTCCCCCAATCCGATTGTCGAGGGTGAGGCCTTAACTGCAAAACAGTTAGACGCCAGATCCCCTGTCCCTGGGGAGTTTGTTTACAATCCGGTCCTTGGCGCGACGCTGGCAGCAGGAACAAACACGTTGTCGGTTACCTTTTATCCCAGCGATAGAAATAAATATTTAGATGGTACGAAGACGGTTGCGCTCGTGGTGATNNGCCTTCTGCCCTTACGCCAGAGAAAGCATTTTCAGTTGCAATCGAAGAGAAAATAGTTTCGTTTGGCAACGCAGTGAACTTTTTCTGGGTGGCCCAAGGACCCGACATCTATGCCTCAAACCTTGCTGTGTTCTTTCGAATCACAAATATTCAAGACAAGCTTGCCCAAATAAGCCGGTTGACATTTGAAGAAGTTTCACCAGATGAGAAGCAAAGAGGCAAGTGCAAATTACAGGTACTCGACACTGTGAATCAGAATATCTTTTGGGTTTCAACGAAAGG
>PLEQ01000438.1 GCA_003136475.1 Deltaproteobacteria bacterium | reverse complement strand
CTCCCAAACCAAGCCCACTCCCTCCACCGCTTTCAAATGCAATTTCTTTTGTGTGCTTGGCATCCATTTTAAGAAAACGTCTTTTGTCTAGGAAGGAAGCAAGGCGAGACTTAAGATAGCTTGGATCGATCGAGGGTATCTCTGTCAAAAAACGCACGGCTAGCGGCGAAGAAAAACTTGTCCCATCTAGCGGCACAAGAATGTCACCTGGAGCTGCTGAAATCACCTTGGACCCAAGTGAGTAAAAATCTACACAATCACCATAATTGCTAAATGCGGAGACGCGATCATAGGCGTCGAAGGAGCCGACAAGGAAGTGATTGCCATTCTTAAATATACATTCTGGGGTATCGACTTCCGAATTGATTTCACTGCTTTCATTACCAGCAGATTGGAGGACAAGATAAGGAACTGTCGGAGCATACATTTCCATATTTTTAATTCTCGCATATTGCAATCTATTTTTTTGAATGATTAATTCGCCAAGAATGGGACATTTGAGTTTATTTCGAAAAATATTGCGGACATAGGCATCGGGCCCCATTCCGCCGTAACTCTCGTTTATTAAATCAATTCGATTCGCAAGCGCAAATTTCTGGAATGTCAGTTCTCTCTGAATGATTTCCTTTGTTAACTGTTCCCATTGACTCTGTGTCTCATCTATAACTTCCTGAACCTTAGTCATTAGGATGCTTTCGGCGCAAATTATTTTAAAGGCTTCAATAGGATCTCTATCATCATACTCTGCCTTTTGAATAAGGTAGAGCTGGACATTTGGATTCTTATAGGCGATCACAGCTGCGGTAGCGGTGCCATGCGACATCTTGAGATTTTTATGAACATACTGCACTTCCTCGCTAGAAAGGTCTGAAAAATTGCGGCTTTTGACCGCCTGATTCCATCTTTCCCGGAGAGCGAGGACGCGTGCGTTTTGCTGAGGCTTATATTGCAGCCCTTCTTCGAGTTTGCAAGCTGTCTCTCTTTCATCACATACAAGAGTATAGGTACCCGCGACTCGGTCTTTGAATATCGGAAGAGAGTCGTCAAAATCAGTATCAATAACCATGACTCTATGCACTTGACGCGGTGTACCAGACTGAGCTTCATTAGAGCTTTTTTTCCTGAAAACGCAGCCCATAATAGTCGCTACTAGAATCAAACTTATCAGACCTTTTTTCATACGTCTCCTTAGTAATATTTTCTTTAAGTTTAACCTTTTGTGTCACCCTTGCTCGGACAAGACAATAGGAAATTTTGGCCCTGTTATGACTTGGGAAAATTACTAAACCAGCCGACTGAAGACGGCTTCCCAGCTTGCTAAAAAAATTTTTGTCGTGATACTATTAACCAATTTGCGCGCAAAATTGATTTCGGCCTATGTCAAGTTGGGTATGGCTTCTCTTCTTTGAAGAGGAAAGCTCGGAGTATTTGTTCTTATTAAAAATACCATTTGGGGAAATATATGCGCGACATTCATTCTTATAATTTAGTGATTCGTAAACTTCGTTCTTTCTTTCAAGATGAACTGGGTTTCGTCGAAGAGCCTGCCCAGTCTCGGTTGTCGATTCTTGCAGCGTGTGAAGATCCATCGACCATTACAGTTTTTCAATTTAGCAACGTCGACTACCCCCTGCCCCAAACCGGGCAGATGTGGTTGGAAGCTGAGTTATTGAAGAACCCTGGTATACCCGGTGTGTTCTGCTCAACAACCAGCTATCGCAATGAAGCCAATCCGATTCCGGGCCGTCACGAAAAAGTCTTTCCTATGTTTGAATTTGAAGCAGCAGGTGGGATGAACGAGCTCCGCTCGCTCGAAGGCCGACTTTTGCAATTTCTGGGTTTCCCAGCAGCGAAGCTTTTGGATTACGAGGAAGCCTGTCGTTTTTACGGGGTCAATGAAATCAAAGCTGCGCAAGAAACACTGATGGAACATGATTTTGGTAGCGTTGTAAGTTTGGAAAGATTTCCCCACCGTACACATCCTTTTTGGAATATGAAGCACGACAAAGATGGTATCTACAACAAAATTGACTTGATCCTTCATGGTGTCGAGACGATCGGTTCAGCCGAACGTGCCACGGATGCTATGGAAATGTATAAGAATTTTCACAGCATCTCCGATGGCAATTATGCTCACTTGCTTTTCAAAGCCTTTGGTCAAGAGCGTGTGATGCGTGAACTCGATGAATATCTCTCAAATCGTTTCTTTCCACGTTTTGGCGCTGGCATCGGTATCACACGTTTGGTGCGGGCTATGCAGCTTGCTAATCTTCTAGCGCCAGATTCGTTTGCGGCCTAACGGATTGAGCTTGCGCGATGAGTTGTGACACGTTGAGAAGTGGGAGCTGTTGTGGAACATGGAAGCTTGATTCAGGAACTTTTTCGAGTTGAAGCTGTGAAGTTTGGTGACTTTACACTTAAAAGTGGGCAAAAATCGTCCGTTTATGCGGATCTTCGGACTGCGATAACGTTTCCGGATATTTTGCAGGCGATGGGTTCGGCGCTGGCTGAGCGAATTGCCGGTATCGAACATGATTTTGTCTGCGGTGTTCCTTATACAGCTTGGCCACTTGCGACTTGCGTCGCTTTGCTCACCCGCAAAGCCATGCTTCTGCGTCGGAAGGAAGCAAAGACCTATGGCACAAGGACTTCGATTCACGGGGTCTTTAAGCAGGGTCAGACCTGTGTGCTCATCGAGGATGTGGTAACGACCGGCAGCAGCATTCTTGAAACCTTTACGGATCTGCAAGACTCTGGACTTGTCGTTTCCGATGTTGTGGCTTTTCTGGATCGTGAGCAGGGCGCACGTGAAACTTTAGCGCGTTATGGACTGAAACTGCATTCGGTTCTGACGATGCAAGAGGTGCTGAATGCTCAGTAGCTCTTACTTAGAACGTGCCAAAAAATCGCGTCAGCCGCTTGCGAGACGGATTCTTCAATTGATGGGAGAGAAAGAAACAAATCTCGCTTTTTCAGCAGATCTTCGCAGCAAAGCTCATTTGCTGGAATTGGTCGAGATCGTAGGCCCCCACATCTGTGTACTCAAAACCCACCTCGATATCATCGATGATTACGAAGCTTCTCTCCCGCAAGCCCTCAGCGCTCTAGCTGAGAAGCATCACTTCATCATTTTGGAGGATCGCAAATTCGCAGATATCGGGAGCACGGTCCAAGACCAGTATGGCGGTGGACTTCTGCGCATAGCGGATTGGGCGGACCTTGTAACGGTTCATGGCTTGCCAGGTTCGGGTATTGTGCAGGGTTTAAAAGAAGTCGGTCTGCCGAAAGGTAGGGCTTGTCTGCTCCTAGCCGAGATGAGTTCGTCGGGACATCTACTCAGTCCAGAGTACCGCAATTCAGTGACCCGCATGGCAGAAGAGCACAGTGATTTTGTAATTGGGTTCATCGCTCAACGACGTTTGGCTGCTCAATCCGATTTTCTCTACTTTAGCCCGGGTATCGGCCTTAACGAGAGCGCGGATGCTCTGGGACAGAATTATACCGACCCCCGTATCGCTATCAAGGAGCGGGGATCGGATGTGGTTATCGTCGGTCGGCATATTTACAAAGCGAGTGATCCGCTGCAACTTGCCAAACATTATCGCGATTGTGCCTGGCAGGCCTACCAAGAGCGTTTGTCTTGACTAAGTTTTCTCACCCGTCCTTGCAAACGACGGGGACTTAGTCTTTCTCTTCACCCGAGTCGGAAATGGTAATCGTCTTGCTAGGTCGCCCAGATGCAGAGCCAAGCTTCTCGATTTTTTGGACGAGGTCCATGCCACTCACAACTTTACCAAAAACGACATGTTTACCGTCAAGCCAGGAGGTTGTGACGGTCGTAATAAAAAACTGTGAGCCGTTGGTGTTGGGTCCAGCATTCGCCATACTCAAGAGACCTGGGTGGTCATGGCTCAGCTTGAAGTTTTCGTCCTGAAACTTAGTACCGTAAATGCTCTCGCCGCCAGTTCCATTATGCTTGGTAAAGTCTCCACCTTGCAGCATGAAGCCGGGGATAACCCGGTGAAAGCCGCTGCCCTTGTAGGTCAAAGCTGTACCGCTCTTGTTGGTGCCTTTTTCACCGGTACAAAGGGCTCGAAAATTTTCAGCTGTTTTAGGAACAACATCGCCAAACAGACCCATAACGATGCGTCCCTCTTTTTTGCCATCGATGGAGACTTCGAAAAATACTTTTTTCGTAATCTTAGGCTCGATCGGGCCACCTCCATCTTTTGCAACCAGGCTTGTCGTAAACGGCAGCAGTAAAAGACTCCAGAGCTTTTTCATAAATCCCTTTCTATGGGTAAAAGTTCCTCACACTTTAAAGCATGTCGCTCGTTTTTTCATCAAAAGAGACTGATGCTTAGTTCGTATATTTTTTATTGAGGTATTGAATGAAATGCTCACTAGAAAGTTCTGCGCCTGAGACTCTCTTGATCAAATCCAAAGGATCAAACTGAGCACCCACGATATGGATATTGTCATCCAGCCAATGACGGATCAAATGCAGGTTGTTTTTAGCGATACAGTCATCAAGCGACCCTATGCTCTTTTCAATGGCAGTCGAAAACTGGGCTGAATAGAGATGGCCCAGGGCATAGCTTGGAAAATAGCCAAAAGCACCGACCGACCAGTGCACGTCTTGTAAGCAGCCGTCTGCGTCGTTCTTGGGTTGTATACCGAGATAGTGTTGGTACTTACTGTTCCAAAGCGAGGGGATCTCGTCGACGTTCAGATGATCATCGATAAGGGCTGCTTCGAGTTCGTAACGNNCCTCATCAGCGCTCACACGAATCAAGCTCGGTTCGACGTGCAGAGCCGCACCCACAAAGGACTCGGCCGACATGTTAGCAAGGCTGGTGCCAGGAAAGGCCTTGCGAAATTCAGAATGCCACTGCCGCAGGAATATCTTTGATGTTGCAATGCGTTTTTCTAAAAAGAGCGACTGAGATTCATGGATACCATACGACGCAGCTTGACCGATCGTGGTTCCGAAATCATTGGACGGCAGACCTTGCTCATAAAGAGAGTGACCCATTTCATGCGCGATAGCTAGAAAAGCCATAAAGGGATCATTTTCAAGGTAACGGGTAGTGATGCGATAGTCACCGTGTCCGAGCGTGGAGCTAAAAGGATGTGCGGAATCGGTGAGGACAGAACGTCCGCGATCGAAGCCCAAGTACTTGGCAAGCCTGAGAGCCAAATCTTCCTGGGCTTTTTTCGGGTAAATATCTTTAGTAAAGGCGGTGTGCGGTGCTTGGGTCTTCGTAATTTTTTCGAGCAAGCGCATCAATTCCGGCTTCATGGTATTAAAGGTTTGATCCAGAAAACTTTTCTTAACTCCCCATTCGAAGTCTTTCAGCAATTCATCGTAAAGCGATCCTGTTTCCTTTTGGACGTATTTCGCTTTTTTCTTCACCAAATCGATCGTCTTTTTCAAAGAACTGGCAAAGATCCGAAAATCCGATCGCGCCCGGGCTTTTTCCCAACACGCTTGCCCTTCTGAGGCTGCATGGGCGATGTCTTCAACTAGCTGCTGAGGGACCAAAGTATGTTGGTCAAACTCGCGCCGACTCCTCCGCACATGCGCTAGCCGTCTATCTTCAGTCGAAAACGCCGAACATTCGTCTTCAGCGCCTTTAAGGGCATCGGCAAAGACAGAAGATACCGATTCCTGATGCGCGATTCCTGATAAGAGCGCACGTTGCTTAGCGCGGTAAGCAGCGCCATCCTCCGGCATGAAGCACTGCTGATCCCAATCCAGAATTGAGATCGTAGACTGAACGAGGGAAATTCGGCGTTCCAACTCGCATAGTTTTTTATAGTTCTTAAGCACTTAGATTCTCCTAGCTGGGGACGGATGACCCAGTAGCCTACGTTATAGGCCACGAATTTACGATCTTTTTTAAGTGAGCGGTGTTTGGAAGGGCGTCCTAGCAGCAAGAATGGCTAATTCTCCCTATCCCCTTACGGCACCTTCGTTGGCAAAGTTAAAGTTAGCGCAGCAAAATCCGATCCCTATCTGGTATCTTTTTTGAGGAAGGCTATGCAGCACGCATTGTCCAAAGTGAAGGTTTGCTCGATGCGTCTGCTTTTAACGCTTCTCATTTTGCTGGGTATTAGCCGCTTCGGTTATGGCAGTCCGCCTGATGTGGAACCAAAACTCCCGGACTATGAGCTTTTGACCCATCACGTCCGCTTGGAAAGCTTCCGCGCTGGCAATCACAATCCTAAAGGGAGTGATGTCTACTTCTTTCGCTTCACACTGCAAGGCCTCCTTGCCGACAAAGACGAAGAGACATTGGAATTCGCAAAACGCAAGAAAATCGAAAAAATTCTTGCTGATACTTGGAATCTTAGCTGACCCACCCTCAGTTACTGGCAGGTCACCGACAAAGAAAAACTCGACTTCGATATACCAATCGAGGGCGCTAAAGTTCGGCAACTGGTGTCAGAAATGATGCAACAATTTACNNCCGTCTGACGATAGAACTCATGGAACGTGAAAAAAAATACTTTCTTTTGAACAATGATCGTAAAATTGGCGATAGCTCTTACCTGATCGTCGCCCCAGGCCAGTCTATGGATAGTCTTCGCCTTGATCGCAAACTCAATATTCATGACGATCTCGGAGCCTCAAGTGACATCGCTCTCGATTTCAAACAGAAGAAATAGTCTTGCTCTAATCAATTTTTTGTCAAAAAATCCGTCAAAACCGACAAGGTCCCTCTTCGTGCTTGAAGAGCTATGTAAAAGCGACGGGATTCCCAATCGTCGGGTGAAGTGCTATGAGTAGGAATAAACCTGGAAATTTGGGAGTATTATGAGGATCTTATCAAAGTCCCTTGTGGTCACAGTGCTGTGCTTTTTTATGAGTGTGAATGCGCTTGCCTGGCAGCTCACGGAGCAAAACGTTGGTACGCTGTCCAAAGCCTTTTATGAATTGATGGCACACTATCCTGCAGTGTTAGAAAACGCCGTGAGGTACGGTAATTTTTCCGAAGTGCAAAGCGTGGTGGAGCTCAATAGTCCTTGGTATCAGGACTTAGAGTTGAGCAAAGAGCAAGGGGATTTGATTTTACCACGGAAGATCAAGACGCCCATGGGTGAAATCATGCACTACCCGCATCCGTTCCTATCTTTTTACATGCTCCAAGAGCAGTTTAAATTGCAAAAACGTTTTATGAAAATTGAGCAGATTATTATGTTTCCGGAATATTATATTTTTAAGGTCGACGCTTGGAGTGTTTCCGTACGTTTCAAAGATAATGTTATGAAATTTTTTGATCGGAACCCATAGGATCTTAAATACAAAGTTTCACGGCAAAATAAAATCGAAGATCGGATGCAGAAAAGCCGGTGACGATTGCAAACGCAAGAGGTGCTGATGATCTCGAATTTTGGCTTTACGAGAGTGCTCGTCTTCGATCTCAAGCCCGGATGCGCTGGGCCGTGAGGTACCGAGATGATGCGTAACTTGAATGCGGACTTCACGATCGAAGATCTCTACCTGATCGTCGAACTCTGAATTTTTATAAGGAGCGTAGAGGGTTTTGACGGAAAAAATGAGTCTAAAACTCTCTGTCTTAAAGAATTTAAATATGTCTTGAAGTCGTCCGCGATTTTTTGCCTGGCCTAGAGCTTCAAAGAGAGCGGCGCGTATGTACGGATTGCCCGTAAGGGATACGATTTTGATCTGAGTTCCCTGACTTTGTAAGTCGGCGTAGGCGATACCTTCCACAAGATCTCTGCGAAAAATCAGGGGCAAGTCCAGTTGGGTTTTAAACGCCAGTGTTTCCCGTTGCAATTCACTGTAATGCGGTCCTTCATAGCGTCCTTTAGCCTGCGTGCCGCTGGTATCTGGTGATCCACCACTTGTAGCGGAAAGTAGAGCTTCGTACGAGGCGTAGGATTTTGTGCCGCTTGCTGACTTACTAGCAATTTGCGATTTTACGGGTGAGCCTTGGACCACGTGCGGTTTGCTCTGTTTCGCGGACTTAGCAGATTTAGGAACAAGAGGAGCCAAAATAGCTGGGGCTTCTGGCTCGGCATGAAAAACGGTGAGTCGGATGCTTTCGGAGGGGGCTTCGTCTTTGGGCAGCGAACGCATGAGGAAGAAAAACAGAGCGCAGTGAATGAGTAGAGAGAAGATCGTGAAGAAGAAGGGGACACTCCAACCGCTTTTAAAGAGTCTTCGAGTGCCCACTGCGTTGCTAGTTCAGACTTGTCGACGGATGAAACTGGCCTTCTTCGGTGGAATCTTTCATAGCTGACGTGCTGGTGTTGCCGTTGCTGATGATACCGAGCACCTGATCGAAGTAGGAGGTGCCGGCCTCTCGTTGATGGCGCACTGCGGTGTAACCTTCTTCAGCGCTTAGAAATTCACGGGCTTGGAGATCGGCGTAGGCGGACATTCCGTGGCGAAGAAATTTCGAAGCTAGGTCAAAGGCATGATAGTTGACAAGATGCCAACCGGCTAAGGTTATAAATTGAAATTTGTAACCGAGTTGAGCAAGATCTTTTTGGAAACTTGCTATGGATGCAGCATCGAGGTGACGGTTCCAATTAAAGGATGGTGAGCAATTGTAGGTCAGAGGTATGCCCGGATAGCTGCGATGGATGCTTTCGGCGAAACGTTGGGCATCTTTAATATCCGGAGTTGACGTTTCCATCCATAGGACATCGGCATATGGGGCATAGGCAAGACCTCGGGCTATCGCAGCGTCGAGGCCAGCATGAACATAGTAGTAGCCCTCTGGACTGCGCTCACCCGTCAGAAAGTCCCGATCATATTCGTCACAGTTGTAAGTTAGCAAGCGTGCCGCTAATGCATCGGTACGTGCAACCAGGACCGTTGGAACCCCACACACATCCGCTGCCAAACGTGCAGCGGTGAGCGTTCGAATAAAGTGACTGGTGGGGACGAGAACTTTTCCTCCCAAATGACCACATTTTTTTTCGCTCGCGAGCTGGTCCTCAAAATGAACAGCCCCGGCTCCCGCTTCGATCATATTCTTCATAAGTTCGAAGGCATGAACAGGGCCCCCGAAGCCGGCTTCAGCATCGGCCATGATGGGTACCAACCAGTCGCGACTCGTCGCGCCTTCCGCGCGCTCAATCTGATCCGCTCGTAGCAAGGCATTTTGGAGGCGCTTGATCAGTTGCGGAACACTGTTCACAGGGTAGAGACTTTGGTCAGGATAGGTTTGAGAACTGGTATTCGCATCCGCTGCAACCTGCCAGCCACTTAGGTAGAGAGCTTTGAGTCCGGCTCGTACCATGTTGACAGCTTGGGCACCCGTGAGAGCACCGAGCGATACCGTATAGTCACTGTCATGCAAAAGGCGCCAAAATTTTTCCGCACCAATGCGTGCGAGCGTATGTTCGATTTGAACCGATGCCTGCAAACGACAGACGCTTGCTGCAGTGTAAGTTCGTTGTACCCGCTGCCAACGGGGGCTGGTCTGCCATTCTTTAGTTAAGAGATCCTCGTCAGTCCTCACTCAAGACTCCTTAGAGAAGGGATTTCTATTATAAGTATTGATATGCACACAAAGTTAGAAATTCCGGACATTCCTCAGCTAGCACCAGTTCATCTACCAATTGCCCAGCTTGCAAAAATTTCTGCTCACCCTCCGTTTGAATGAGCTTCGCAAGCTCCTCATCTTTTATCGCATGATAAAGGTCTTTACTGATTGTCTTCCCCTCGTGCGTCAGGCAATGATGGTGAAGCCACTGCCAAATTTGGCTACGGGAAATTTCTGCTGTAGCGGTATCTTCCATCAGATTGTTAATCGCAACAGCCCCATAACCCGCTAGCCATTTGTTGAGATATTCTAGGGCTACGCTTATGTTATTGCGCAAACCGTTTTCTGAAATTTTTGAATTCGGTATGGTCGTGTTCAGCAAGTCTTCCGCATTCACTTTGAGTTCGCTGTGCAGAATTTCTTTTTGATGGGCACGCTTGCCGAGGACTGTGTCAAAAGTCTCGCGTGCTATAGCCACTAGGTCAGGATGAGCAACCCAGGTACCATCGAAGCCGTCCCTGACCTCACGTTCCTTGTCCTTACGTACTGCCGTTAGCGCACGTTCATTGAGCTCCGCATCTTTCCGATTGGGAATGAACGCTGCCATACCTCCGATGGCATGGGCCCCTCGTTTGTGACACGTTTTAACCAAGAGCTGCGCATAAGAGCGCATGAAAGGCACCGCCATCGTCACGTCTTGGCGATCCGGAAGTATATGAGCGGATGACTTGCCAAATTTTTTGATCAGGCTAAAAATATAGTCCCAGCGGCCGGCATTTAAGCCAGTGATATAATCCCGCAGTTCCCAGAGAATCTCTTCCATTTCGAAAGCTGCTGTGATGGTTTCAATCAGCGCAGTCGCACGGATACTCGAGTGCGGGAGGCCGACATAGCGTTCCGCTTCTTGAAAAACATTTTGCCAGAGACGGGCTTCTCGATGACTTTCCATTTTTGGCAGATAAAAATAGGGGCCGCTGCCACGTTTAAGCAATTCCTTCGCATTATGAAAGAAGAAGAGGCCGAAATCAAAAAGACTGGCAGAAATGGCTTCCTCATCGACGAGTACATTAGCCTCGCAAAGATGCCAGCCGCGAGGGCGGACCATGAGTGTCGCGATCGTCTCATGGAGTTTATAAG
>PLEQ01000160.1 GCA_003136475.1 Deltaproteobacteria bacterium | reverse complement strand
AGTCTATGGAGTACCACTTATCGGCTTGTCTTGAAGCCGGCCGGAAATTTTCAGCAACCAACCTGCTCATCCACGAGGCCGCTCAAATCGGCAAGGCCGCAGGTGTCCAGTCCTTGCATTTGGGGGGTGGCACAAGCTCTGTCCCTGAAGATAAACTGCTCTTCTTCAAAAGGGGCTTTTCACCGCTCCGCAGCCGTTTTTACATCGGCAAGAAAATCCTCAATCCCATTATCTACGATCAATTGAAAGCCGACTGGCAAAAGAAAAATGGTGTCGTCAATAACAACATCTTATTCTATCGTTAGCTTAGAATTGAAAAAAGGAAGGACTCTTGATTCAAGGACGCAAGACCTTGGGGCTCATCCCGGCACGCGGTGGCTCTAAAGGTGTAGTCGGAAAAAACCTCCGTCCGCTCAGAGACAAACCCCTTCTCGCGTGGACTATCGAAGCTGCCAAGCAGTCGCAGTATCTCGACCGCATTGTGCTGTCGTCCGATGATGAAGCCATTATGGCAGCAGCCCGGGAGTGGGGTTGTGAGGTGCCCTTTCAAAGGCCAGCAGCCCTTGCTCGTGATGACTCGCCAACCATGGATGCGGTTTATCATACGCTGGAAAGCTTGCCGGGTTATGACACTCTCGTTCTCTTACAGCCGACTTCCCCCTTGCGGAGCGCCGCAGATATCGATCGCTGTCTAGAACTCTCTTTGCCAAATAAATTCTGTGTTTCTGTCACAAAAAGTAGTGAGAGCCCGTTTTGGTCTTACTATAAAACCACAGATGGCAAAATGATTCCCGTTCTCCCGTCCAACGCCTTGCGCCGGCAGGATCTTCCAGAAACGTTTATACCCAACGGTGCGGTCTACGTGGCCGATGTGAAGGAACTCTTGCGTTGCAAAGGCTTCTTTACCGAGCATACCGTGGCCTACGAAATGCCACCGGAAAGATCGGTCGATATCGATACGGAAGCCGACTTTGCTTACTTGGAATTTCTTTTTTCACGGCCTTATTTCTTGGGGAACGCTCAGCATGACCCTCGCTAAATATCGTTTGAGTGCCTTGCTGCCGATGAAGGCGCATAGCCAGAGAGTGCAAGGCAAAAATTTTCGTAGTTTTTTAGGTAAGCCCTTGTTCCATTGGATTTTAGATACCTTGCTCGCTGTCGAGGCTATCGATCGTATCGTTATCAATACCGACGCCGAAGATCTGCTGATGAAAAATGGCTTAAGAGTGCATGATAAGATCCTGCTCCGCCAGCGTAAGCCCGCACTCTGTGGTGACTTCGTAAGTATGAATAAGGTTCTGCAAGATGATGTCGAAAATGTAGAGAGTGAGCTGTTTCTTATGACTCATTCCACCAATCCCCTCGTGTCACAAAAAACGATTGAGATGGCACTGGGAACGTTTCTTGCTAAGTGGCTTAATAAAGAGTGTGACTCCTTGTTTTCGGTAAATAAACTGCAGACGCGATTTTACCGAGCCGATGCTTCGCCGGTGAACCATGATCCGGCAAATCTTATCCGAACCCAAGATTTAGAACCTTGGTATGAAGAAAACTCGAATTTGTATATATTTAGTAAAGAGAGTTTTTTACAAACCCAGGCCCGTATAGGCGCAAAACCCATGCTGTTCGAAGTCCCCCGTCTTGAGTCGATCGATATCGACGACCAAGAAAGCTGGGACCTAGCGGAGCTGATTGGGCAACGCAAGAGCTAAAACACGTTTTGATTTTGCTTGTGAGACGTGTAGGAAAGGACAACGGTGGACGGAATATTTTCTCCGAATTGGCAAGATGCTATCGTCGCTGCAGATTGTACTTTATTTGATATCCTCACCTCCCTCTCCCATTCTGGACTTTTGCTGGCTTGCTTTGTCGATGCTGAGGGAAAGCTCGCTGCTATTTTGACAGATAATGATATCCGGAAGGCCTTGATCGCTGGCAAAAAACTCGAAGATAAGGCTTTGCCTATCGCCAACAGAAATCCCAAGACCTGCGACTACAAAGGTTCAGTAATGTATCTCAAGGAATTTTCAGCCCGCTTCAAAATTCAAGAACTTCCCCTCCTCGATGAGCAAGGCCGATTGTGTGATATATTTATCGTTGCGCTGCGCGAAACCCGTATAGCCCGATCACAAATGGAAAAAAACGACCTGAAACCCTTTCTGCCCAATGGGATGTTTATTATGGCCGGTGGTTTAGGCTCCCGTCTTTCCTCTGTACTCAGTGATCGTCCGAAACCGCTCGCCCCCGTCGGTCCCAAACCGATCATCGCAACGATCCTCGAGCAAGGGGTTTTAGCTGGGATAAGAACNNACATTTTTAGACAGGGACGAGTATAAAAACTTCAATATTAAAATTATTCACGAACCCTATCGTACGGGAACGGCTGGCTCTCTAGCTCTCATTCCCGATCTTCTGCATCACCCTCTCTTAGTGTGCAATGCCGATATTTTAACGACGGCTCCCTTCGATCGCATCATCGCCCAACATATGCAAGATCAGGCCCATTTAACCTGTGCCATCCGCCCGCATTTTGTGCCGATTCCTTTCGGGGTGTTTCAAGTCGAAGGCGGGGCAATTAAAGATATTAAAGAAAAGCCAGAAGAAACCTTTTTGGTAAATGCCGCAATCTATGTCGTCGATCCACAATTGATTCCCCTGATCCCGAAAGAAACGCGCTTTGATATGCCGGACTTGATAAAAAAAGCCCTGCAAAATAACTTAAAGGTCGCACCGTTTTACCTGCACGAATACTGGATAGATATCGGCAAACCCGATGACTATGAAAAAGCCAATTTGGAATTCGAAGACCACTTCAGTGTTAAGAGTCTTTACTAAGCTCAATCTGTCATCCTGAGCCCCAGCAAGTCTCCAGGCCAGTCATCGCATTGCTCAGTCATCGCACAGCCCCGTCATCGTAGCAAGCCCGTCATCGCAGTCTTAGCGCTTGTGTCGATTCGCTTTGACGGAAAAGAAGCCTCATTTAAGCAAACGAAAACACTAGGGCATATTTTTCCAATAGTCTTCAAACACAGCAATGACTTGCTTAGGATTTTCAAGCCAGGGGAAATGACCCGCCCCTGCAATAGATTTTAAGACACAGTTGTCACGTTGAAAGTCCTTAGACTGGGTGAAGAGTTTGAGGGGTGTGATGGGATCGTCCTCTCCCGCAAACACAAGTGTCTGCATAGTTTTGGGACTCCATTGTGCTCGGTAGGTCTGATCAAAATTTTGAGCGGACCAATCACAGACTTGGTGGTTATAAGGTAAGTCTTCAAGAAACGAGAGGTCTTTGCTAGGACCCATTTGTCTAAAAAGATACGGAGCCGATGCCAAAGTCATAGCCTTGAGCAGCGCGTTCGAGGGATTTTTGGCATAGTTCCTTTGAAGTTCTAACATTTCAGTAAGAGGATGCTCGATCGTATAGCGCATAAATTCTTCCTGCCATGAAGCATCTGGTGCAGAGTCCATGAGCACTAAACCCGTGAGGATCTTTTCTAAGGCTGGCGTGGCGAGGGCATACATGCCGCCGGTCGAGTGCGCGACTAAAATAACAGAGTCCAGTGCACCACAAAGCTCAACAAGTGCTGCAGACCAATGACGAAAACTCTCGACATTGTCAGCGGTCTGATTGGAACCATCGCCAGGAAGATCGATATGCCACAAGGTGCCTGGCACTTGCAAAATCTTGGTCAAGCTACTTAAGGACTCGGACCCTAGGCCGGGACCACCTGGGAGAAAAAGCCAATTGTAGTTTCTACCAGGGGTGCTGCGAACGAACTCTAAGCGTGCTCTGAGCGTGGTCCACAAATACCTTTTCGTCATCGAAGGAGCCATAATGATCCGATTCTACGAATGATGCCATGGAATGGGTATCACAGATCTGTTCTATCTGGAAGATTCAGGACGTCGCGAGAAGAGGAGAAGGATGTCATCTCGAATCGAAAGGAAGCCTATTTTTGCATAGGGTTTTAGAAGATTTTTATGGCGTGTCGGTGTCCATTT
Source organism: Deltaproteobacteria bacterium (assembly GCA_003136475.1). Taxonomy (GTDB): domain Bacteria; phylum Bdellovibrionota_B; class Oligoflexia; order Oligoflexales; family Bog-1112; genus BOG-1112. Next base: position 13,420 of record PLEQ01000160.1, on the reverse strand, counting down.
CGCATCCATAACTATCACACTCCATACCACTATCGGGTTCTAGAACTTTGACCAGCATTAGGGACGGATTTTCATGCCAGTGAATGACTTCATCTCTTGAGCGATAGTGATAGTAGGATCGGGTTGTGTGTAGCTTATTTCTCTTGCCCATTATGAACTCTGCTCGAGCCCCGATTTTCTTGAAGCCATGTTGCTCATAGAAGCTTCTAGATGATGCCAAGGTTTCGGTAATGACGAAGGGGTATTTTCTTTCATCTGCCAGTTGTTCGACGAACAGCTTCATTAACCCTCGGCCAGTCCCCATTCCTAAGAGAATCGACAATTCACAAAGCTGAGGAAAAGCTATATGATTGTTGAGCTTTTTTCGATTTAGACCGGCCAATCGATCGGTAAGGCGAAAATCGTCACCCTTCTGTGCAACAAATTCGAAGCCTTGAGCCCAAGTTGCAAATTCATTATACATCAAGAGTCCGGTGGGGAATGTTGCGAAACGCGTATGCTCAAGGACGAGAAAGCCACCCCCAGGTTCATCAAATTCGATGCGGTCTTTAATATAGTCTCGACGGAATCTGAAATCGAAGTCGTTACTTTGAGAGCATCGACTGGCAGCACGCTGGGCGGCTCTGTCCATGAGATTCTCAAGGTGCGTATAAATTTCAAGCAAGAGGTCTCTATCGTAAGGCAGAGTAAATTTGACGATGCTAATCTTGCGCCCAGGCGCACATTGTAAAAAATAGGGCAATTGATTGTGCGTTACGGTCAGTAATAGCTTCGTAAAATCAGTACACTTAGCTACGCAGTCTTCCGAAAATCCATTGTACCCGTCGGAATGCACAGGGGAAAGGAGCATCCGCTCCATCCTCATGTCATACAGAATTGTGCCCAATCTTGCTCCATGGGCCCCTCCCATCAGGCTAGACAGGACGATAGCTATAAAGAGGATGGTGAATCTACGATCGAAGTTTAAATACTTGGAAGTATTTTTCATAAAGGACTCCTTGGTGGAAAGACTCCGGTGGCATGGATCTATTGGCGATATAGGTGAAAAGTTGCCAAAGGCTATCACAAGAGCTGTCGGTTTTGACCTGAATTTGGATGCGCGGGAATTTAGCATGCTGATGCAGCAAAGTATATCTGTAAGAATTCTTAAAGATTAGAGAGTTAGATAAGAGAGGGAAAAATTTGGGCCCAGTCGGGTGTCACGTCAGTCGATTTCTTAGCATACCATAGGCTCGTTATGGTGCGACACGATATTGCTGTATGGGTTTCAATTGCATATGTCTTCGAGAAGGGGATTCTCCTGGCGAGGTTGGTCCAATTCACATTCGCCGACCCCTGCGTGCCCGCGAGGCCCCCCATCTTAGTGATCTACAATAACATCACTATTATTTATCCGAAGTAGTCGTTCCCATGCGTCACTCTATGTCAGAGTAGATCGTTATACTATATTTTACTGCTAAAGAGTTCCTCAGTTCGTCTTCCTCCTTTGCATCTACCAAACGGTCTAGGATAGCTACAGATGTATCTTTGCGGGGCTGCCTTAGCTTCTCAAGGAGAAGTTCTATACACGGTTCGAGCTGAGATTTTTTAACGATGAAGAGAATCTTTTTATGCCCTTCTTGTTGCGCTCTCTTATACATATCCTCCATGTTATTGAGGACAGATTGTAAGGTAATTTCTGCGAATGTAATGTGTAATTCATTAAAGGCGAATTCAAATGCAGGATCACCTGAACCGTGCGAGAGAAGAAGGCCTAGGTCATAAAGCGGTGTGGGAGGGAGTTGGACCGTTTTGCCTATAAGGGTTAGCGTTGCCAGAAAGTGAGCTTTAAGCAATAGAGTCCATTCTGCGTCAGTTCCCTTGAGTTTTGCAAGAGCTTGGGGTGAAACGGTCTTGGCATCAACGAAATTCTCATTAGGGAATGAAGCTTGGGGATATTTCTTAGCTAAGTGGTTGATGCGATGGTATAGATAGGCAACGGCTTTCTCTTCATCGGAGAGTTTTTGTCGAGAAACCGGTGTTGGGTCTAGCAAATTGATTTCCATCTTCGAGGCAGCTCGGGGGATTTCTAACAGGAGGGTGGACCAGGCCTCGGTATTGACAGACGGGTGGGTTACAAACACAACGATGTCAGATTTATAGTCGGTTGGAAACTTTTTTTCTCTGACAGCAACGTAATAATTATGGAGCATGACATCAAGTCTTCGAACGTAAAGATCTTTCAGACCTTCCATGTGAAAAGGCTCTGGAGCTGGCTGATCAGTATGCTCCTCATACTTTTCACGCAATATTTCCTCATCATCTGCTTTTAGAAAAGATTCTAGACCTATGGGACTGTCATCGCTCGGGACCAGGCAGGCTCGTTTCCCTTTTGGCAAAGATTCAGGGATTAGGGATACCTTAATGGCCAAAAGGTGCGGACAGTAGGAAAGGAGGGTTCCCAGCAGGAAAGCTTTTTTAACATATTTAAATTGCATATTATTTTATCTCTTAAATCTATTGTGGATTTCAATAGGGGGCAATAGGATCAAGGAAGCGTCAAAAAAGAAGGGTGCTTTGTTAAAGAAGTCCCTAGAAGCCTTGTTCATTTATGGGCAACGGTAGTTCACCACTCACAACAAACCAAAAGTGATAGAACGTGGCCTCCGGTTGCTGTGCAAGTTCATGCAGGTCCTGGAGCGCTCTAGCGCCTTCTCGTTGATCGTGCGGACTTAGGTAGGAATTGAGACTGGGCAGCAAGGTCCGTGCAAGAAATTCGATGTCCCTCCCCGTACCCAGGAGAGTTTGAGGCTCGATCGTCATATTGCAGAAGCCAAGCGTTCGCAAATACGGCGCAAGCTTACGACCGACGTTGGGATCACCACCGAGCTGACGTTGACCCTCTTGGATTTTTTGCCAGTAACTTTTGAAACTTGCCGGTGCCGGTTCAAAGAACATACAATCACGATCCGCATCTTCAATTAAAATCCGTCCGCCCGGCGTCAATACCCGCTTGAGTTCTTTGAGCGCTTTGAGCGGGTCGTTAAGATGCATAAACACGAGTCGTGCATAGACAAAGTCGAAAGTTCCGTCCGCAAATGGCAGCTCATAGAGGTCAGCAAGAGCAAAGGACAGGTTCGCATTCTCATTCAGGTGCTCTTGAGTAGATGCTAGCAGCTCCGGACTTCGATCGACACCTATAACCGAGAGTGCTGGTGATTGCTTTGCTATAAGTGAGCTGCGTAGACCTTGACCACAACCGACTTCCAAAACTCTCCCCTGCGAAGGCAAGCCATGGCGTCGTAGAAGCTTCGGAAAATCATCTAAACGTAAACACGCTCTTTCGGCAAGAAACGCTGCTTCTGTGTGGCGATTCTCTAAATGTTCAAATTGATAGGACCCGTTCATAAACCCCTCACAACTTTTAATTTCGGAAATTCACTCTCAAATTGAAAATCTCTTATTCCATCGCCCATACGTTCCTGGCAAAAACGTAAAGCGCCAGCTCCGTTTTTTTGCATATCAAGACTCACGACAAATACTTTGCGGAGGGAGCGATAGCTTGACTGCTGCCAGCCTTCTTTATTTTCAAAAAACTCATAGCCCATCGCTCGTAGCGTGTTTTCACGTGGTGACGCTGCAACGAAGGTTCCGATCACGAAAGGAATGGCAAAATGCTCAGCCAGCCTTAAAAACCAGTAACGTAGTACAAGATTCAAACCACTTCCGCGGTGTGTAGAGAGCGTTGCTGCGCGGCTGAGAAGCAAAACCGGAAAGTCCAGCTCAACGGGAAAATTCCATTCACACTCCAACTTGCGTTCGAGTAAGGAGGCATCTATAATCAGCTCGCCACGCATGGTTGCAATCAAGCTTCCCTCAAGTTCCGCCGCCATAACGAAACTGTCCGTATCCGATGCGCCCCATTGCAAAGTTCCAAGATCCACGTGAAAGCCACTGGCTTTGCCATATTCCTGCATGCGCATGGCATCGATCTCTCTACGGTAACTCGCATCAACAAACTTGATGTATCCGCTCATAACGCTCCTCCGGCATTTCTTGATGATTTTCTGCTTCAGCGGCTCGTGAGTTGAGCAGGACTCGATCTGCTAATTTGCCGAGACAACTGAGATTGGAAAAGCCTGGACCCTGCATCAAGCCAGCAAGCATAGGCAGATGGAGTTTAGGGCTTATTCCGTCCAAAGATAGATCCTGACCAATACGCTCTTTGCACGCTCTGAGATTTAAACTCTCCCCCAGCATGCTTTCGATCTGTTCTCGTGCGTTTTCCGTCAGCAGATTTTTGATTTTTGCAAGATAATCGAAGCCTGTTGCAAAGATGACCTGATCGTAATCCACGCTGGCTTGGCGCTCGCCGTATTGCAGAGTTAGTCTGAGAGCATGTTTGTGTGATTGCACCTGGATGACGCGTCCGGGAACAATCGCGTGACGCTGCGTATCATTGAGGATGTGCATAGCGTGTCCACCNNGATGTGCATAGCGTGTCCCGAAAATACCCCGAGATCCGTACGCTCAATGAAGTCGATGCGGTCCTTTAAATTTAAATGCTTCCAACCGTTTTTTTCCGGCTGACTATAAAACTGGTTTTCATAGTAATTTTCTGACCGAGTCGCTAGAAAACCTTTGGGAGTGATCACAGAAGTTTGGAAGTCGCCCGGCAGATTTTGCAGAGATAGCAGGACGGCTGCTGCGTTTTCTCCTGACCCAACGATCGCAATCTTGCCCCTGGGGATGAATTTGCCGAGACCGAGTTCCTTCCAGAAGGATTCGAGATCATATGCCGAAGCTTTCGAAAGCTCCCTGTCATCATAATGAAAATCCATACGGGTTTGACCGGGTCCGGTCAGCATCAAACGATCTGCATAGAGGACTGTCCGTAAAGCTTCGCGGCCCTGGTTATGCAGTAAGTTCAGATGCCACTGCTGAGTTTGCGTATTCAAATCCACACTCGCCAGCTCAGCTTTGACAATGCGCACTTCTGGGCTGAATTTTCTGGCTACCCATTTTAGATATTGTGCCCAGAGGCTGTGTGACGGAGCTGGTCGACCCCGATCGATCCAGTCCGAATAGGTGTCGTTTTGAATCAGAAACGATGACCACGTAAAATCCATAAGCCGCTGTCGAATACGACGATTCAGGGGTTCGTAACCGACATCCGTGTCCACCGGAAAGACAAGATCCTTCTCGGGGGAAGTTCCAAGCTTTAAGGCACCGCTTGTGTAACCGGCTTCGCCCGACCAATGCGCCCCCACACTGTGTTTTTCGATGAGGATCACGCGATCTGTGGGAATGCCAAATTCGCTGAGGACCTTGGCTTTCACTGCGACAGCCAAACCTTTGGGACCAGCGCCGAGCACGGCTAAAACTCCTCGCCCCATCTTAGGCATACAATTCTCCCTTTTTAAGCAAGGTTTTTTCGATGATGCGCCCCATACGCTGACCAAGTTCGAGNNAGTTCGAGAGCAAATTTGAATGCAGTGCCACCCCAACCCGTTGCCAGAAAGAGTTGCGAATGGCCGGCGATTTGCCCCAAAAAACCCATGCGATTAGGAGCGTAACAGTCGCGGGCGAAGCGTGTTCGAAACTTGCTTTGCCAATTTTCTTCGCGAAGCCGCTTTTGCGTAGTATGCGAAAGGACCACGGTCTCGGCCTGCCCAAATCCACCAAATTCGAGGGTTTCACGGTCCAGGTAGTTGGGGATTTGAAAATTCTTTTCGATTTTATCGGCAACATAGGCCGTGAGTGTTTGGCTTTCGAGGCTCAGAGTTAGTCCCAAGTCCTGGAGACGCGGCAGCAAAGCCGCTCCCCCGGCAAGAATCAGCGTTTTTGCTGTTAGCGTTTGCTCATTTCCTGAAATGATATAACGATTGAGATGCGGGCGTATGCGCCTAGCTTCGAAGTCTTCCAATACGGAGACGCCTGGCCGTCGACTCGCATTCAGAAGGCTATCGACAAAGGTATGCGGATTCAGTTGCCGACCGAGAGCTTCGTAAATTGCTAAGTCATCAGGGTGCCATTGAAATGCTGGAAATCTTTTTCTGCCCTCGCAGGGATAAATAATTTCAAACGGATAGTTAGCTCGACTCATTTTCTTGAGCGTCTGCTGGTAGCTCCCGAAGCGTTGATGATTAAAGAAATAGAGACTGCCGTTGCAAGGGCTCTCATGGCCCAGCACTCCCTTGCTCAGCAAGTGCATGAGCTTGCGATGATTGCCAAGTGCGAGTTGGACATGATGCGGGTTTTCATGAAAGACCCTCACCATTCCCCCGGAATTCGCAGTTGCGCTTTCAAACTTGCGTCCCCGGTCCACGAGAACGATATTGCTGAGGCCGCGGCTTACAAGGTTTTGCAAAATACTCATTCCAATACAGCCTCCGCCAATGATCGCAAACTCGCATTCAAGACTGTTCATAAGACCCCCGCCCAATCTTTTAAGCAATCGACCTTCTCACGACCCAGGGCCAAGAGAAGTTTGTCGGATTCACATGGCANNGCATGAAGGGTGCGAGGATGCTGGCGAAAGTTCGGAGCCTAAGTTTCTCACTGGGTCCACCGACCGAACTTTGTAAAATGTGATCCATAAATTCAAGAATGAGGCGACAGGCTCGGCGCAAGTCGAATGGATTCAGCGCCAATGCGGATTCCAATTCCCGCGTCGTGCGGTTGCAGCGAACGATGGCTTCCGACATACAGTCGCAGTCCAGAGACACTTCGGTATGGCTTGCCAGTAAATGAAGTTGAGCGAAATCAGCCGTGAGTTCCTTTGAAAACTCAGTGAATTTTTGCAGAGAAAAATCCACGTCTTTAAACGCGGGTCTATGCAAAGCGAGATAGAACCTCAAATGATCTATATTGCCTTCGAACTCATCCGCCCAAATTGCATGCTTGCGACTGGTGGAAAATTTCGCGCCATCTAAGGATAAAAATTCATTGCTGATCACGGTTTCCGGTAATTTCGCCTGCGGGTTCAGGGCTCGCAACAGCGTCGGAATAAAAAGAAGATAGTAAAACCCGTTGTCGAACCCAAAGCAGTGAACCCAGTGGGCCTTAGCTAGCGCAAACTGCTCGTAATGGGCAGCCATTTCAAACCACACATGAAGCGTCGCTGGCGAGTCCGGAATCGCAATGCCCGGTCCACCGGGGCATGTGAGAGCCACTTCGCTGGCGTCGCCCTGCTGGACCCTTTGGATCAATCTGTGGAGCTTCGGTGCCAAATGAAGTTTTGCGAGATCTCTGTTCACAAGTGGCAAATGCTCTTTGAGCGAAAAAATAAAGATAGCTGTAGGCTTGTAGCTTACCGGCACGCGACATCGTGTACAGGAGGCTTGAATTAAGTCGTAAGGAGGCACGACCAGGCCACAATTTTCACAGGCACCGTGACTCGCGCTGGTGCAGTTCGGACACGATCCTTCAATAAGGGCATCGCAGAGGAACTGATTGCAATCTATACAAAAGGGATAGTCTCGGTCTTTTTTTTGAATCACTCCGGCATCGCAGGCACGTTTAAAGAACTTAAGAATCCCCTTTTGGTAGCTAGCATCCTGCTCGGGTTCCTGAAACTCGTCGAAGGCTATTTTGAAATTCGCAAGACCATCGAGAATCCGTGATCGCATTTGCCTGCGAAAGAGATCCGAGCTGACGTTTTGGCAACGTGCTCCTTCTTGAACATAATTTTGATGATCATCTGTGCCACAATGACGGATGACTTGAGCACCTCTTAATTGCAAGTAGCGGCTGACTATGTCGCTTGCCAGATACGGCCCGCTAATATGACCGAGGTGAAGGGGGCCATTGGGTGTGGGTGGCGCAGCGCTCACAATTACGGTGTCGGGAACATGGGGAACTGCAAAATCCTCACTGAAAATCGAGAGAAAGACGAGTTCCTCATTGCCGGAATTGACGAGTTCATGGCTCACAAAAGGTGGAATGCGAATCAGATCCCCATCGGATACGGATGAACACTCGCTGGCTAGCGTGAGCTGTCCCTGTCCGCTAATGATATAAAAGAGTTCCGGTTCGAAGTGGGAGTGTTTTAAACTTCTGCTATGCACGGGAATGCGACAGAATGTCGGATAGCTGGCTTCCCGCGCATTCTCTCTGGGGATTTCGGCGCAAAGGATATTATAAGCCCTAACAAATTCAGATTGATTCAATCGCGAAATGTTCACTTAAGCTTCCTATCTGTTTTTAATTGCTAGGGAACAGTATCGAAGAGTTTGAATCGGGCTAAAACTGATGCTTTTTCAGTTTTATCGTTGATAAAAACAGAACAATTAAAAGGCATCTATGAAAATTGATCAGTTGCAATATTTTGTCGAAACAGCAAAGCGTCAGCACATTGGGCAGGCGGCGCGCTTTCTTAATATTTCGCCAAGCGCGATTAGTCACAGTATCGCTGCTCTAGAGGAGGAGTTTGGTCACAAATTCTTTGAGAAACAAGGCAGGCAGATTAAATTGACGCACCATGGCAGACGTCTGCTGGATCGCGCTGAATTTCTACTAGCTGAAATCGGTCGCCTCCGTGTGGAGGTCGGCAGTGACGAAATCGAATTGCGGGGACATTATAAGATAGCAGCCACCCACGTCCTTTGCTCTGAATTCCTCACGCCTGCCTGGCTTGACATACAAGGTCGCTACCCAAGATTAACTTCGACCCTGCACACCTTGCGTTCGGGAGAAGTCTTGGCACGCATAGGCGCAGGCGATATTGACTTAGGTTTTTGCTTTTCACCTCATACCACTCCGAATGTCGAGCAGGAGATTCTTTTTGAAGGAAGGCTGCTGATTTGTTTCGGTCGTCAACACCCCTTCGCCAAGGAGCCGACGGTTGAAAATCTGAGTCGCTATCCTGCGATTGCTGCTCTCGGGGCACCGGGTATAGAGAATTGCGAGAAGCATCCTTCGTTGGCGCAATTGCATTTAGCACCTAACTATGTCAATTTCTACGATAGCTACGACGTCGCTATTCGCGCGCTGAAATTTAATACCTTCTGGACCCTTCTGCCCGAATTTATAGCTTATGCTCATAGTTCGGAGATCGAAACGTTTATCCCGCACGAATGGAAGACGAGTTATCGAATAGCCGCTATCTGGCCCAAATACCGCATCAAGACTTACGTTCTGGATCAAGTTGTGGAAAAAGTTACAGCCATGATCAAGACTAGTGCCTCACTTGGATGAATGTTCAGTTTCAAAAGCTGAGTCTCTGTGTGATCACTAGGACGGGCTTTCGAAGCGCGTCATCCCGAACGGAGTGAGGGATCTCAGTCTTAGTGACTCCGTAAGTCTCTATAAGCTAGCACCCATTCCTGATTTTTTTTCAACGCTTTCCCTGAAAAACAATCAATTTCATCCTCTGCAAAATCGCTCTATCCTGATGTCATGAAATCAAGTTACCTCATTTGGAGCACATTTCTAATTGCAAGCCTCAGCATGAACGGCCTCTGTGTGCGTGCCTTGGCTTTAGCAGCGGTGCCTTATTACGACAGCCTTAGCTCTCGTGGTTGGGTTTGCTTGCTTCTGGTCGTGTTCTTCAGCTTCCAGCAAAGACTTTCTCTCCGCCCTAAATCGATACGCACCCAGGTTCTTCGCGCAGGACTTGCGGGTCTTGCTCTGAGTCTCTTTACCCTTAGCTATAAGTGGCTCACAGCCTCTTCGATAGCCGTGCTTTCGAACATCGATGTCCCGTTACTGATGGTTCTCGGGCCGCTTGTCGGGATACGCTGCTCGCTGAAGACTAAGGTCTTGTCTTTAATCGCAATGGCTCTTTTAGTCTTCTATGTTTTAAGTATGGATACCCAGCCGAAACTTTACCTCGGTATTGGAACTTTGGGAGTGGGCTGCCTCCTGCTCTGCTTCGGTTACTACTTTATCAAACGCAGCATGCAGGAGGAAAACGAAGCGGTTGCTATCCTCACACCAGCTCTCGCTATTCTCTTCTTCGGCATCGTGCAGCACCTGTATGCGGGAAGTTCCGGTCCAGCTTGGACTTGGCCAATGGTCTGCGAGGCCTTTTTGGCAGGCGTAGGTATGTTTGGGGCCTATTATGCAACGATGAGGCTTTATGCGCTTACTGATTTGGCAAAAGCCGAGTTTCCAACCCTTATTTCGTCTCTCATTATGCAACCACTAGAGTTCATCTTTCTTAACACTCCTATGGAAGCCGCTTGTTTATTTTCATCCGCTGCTTTTGTTTGGGTGATTTATCAAGTCCTCTTTTCGCAAAATAAGAGTGAGGCAGTGGCTCATGGCTAAGGGCTCTTACGCGCAAACTATACGAGTTGAAGTTCCGCTGGTCGCTCAGAGTCTCGATTATACCTGCGGTGCAGCCTGTTTTGCGAGCCTCTACCAATATTTCAGTCGAAGCGGATGCGGTGAGATGTATTTCGCAGAACAGCTTGGAACGCTGGCTTTAGGGTATACGCCCCCAGAAAATATTGTCGCTCTGGCCAAGACTTACGGTTTTAGGAGTGAGTTGTCGTTAGATACAAAGTTTTCCAGTCTCAAGAAAATGTGCGCTCCGGGAACAGTCGTGCTTGTGACGTGGTGGGATGAAGATGCAGGTCACTACAGCATAGTCAAACAGATCGAGAGAACGCATATAGTCCTCATGGATCCGTGGACAGCTCGTAAGGGACTTGATAATCGTTTGCCACTCAAGGATTTCCTATCGTTTTGGCGTCTGCGGGGAAAGAAGATGATCTCCGTGACTAGACTCTGAGTTCTTGGTTCTGAGAGTCTTCTCATATCGATACTTGTATTTTAGGGCTAATCCATCGTACTTTCTATAGGCGCTATTCTGACAGACCAGTCAACGTGGCCTCTTATGGTACATCTGTTTACGGAGTGAAAAGAATGAAATGCCGTCTCATGTTCAGTCTTGCAATTTTTGCCAATTTTTTAATTTCTGGAATCTTGTGGGCCGGCTCTGTTGTGTTCTATTCTGGGTCCTTCGATCCACCGACACGCGCTCATTTTGCGATTATCCAGCAAGCCATGATGACCGAAGATGTGGAGCAACTTTATATTTCTGTGAACCGGCAGAGTGCCACTAAGGACTTCAATGCTTCGGTACAGGAAACGCATGAACTTCGTTAAAGTGTTTGCGCAGAAGCATGCTGAAAAAGTCCGGGTCATTATTGAGCCCTTTGAAGGGAAAGATGCCTTTGTTCGCTCCCTCGGCGAAATCTATGGCGAAGATCGTGTTGTCTCTCTTATCGGAGAAGATAGTTTCAACTGCCTGCTGAATGAGGATACTCGAAGCGATAATCGACTGCGTTGGATCATCTTACCTCGTCCAGAGTGCCAGCTGTGTCTGGTTTCGTCCGCCTTGCAGCTAACGTCTCGTACAACACTGCTGAAGCTGACTCCTGAAATTCATTTGAGTTTAAGAGGAGTTTCTTCCACCCTCATTCGCAAATATTTTTTAGATGGTGATTTTGAAGCTGCTGGCAAACTTCTTGATCCGGAGGTCTTTGTTTTACTCAGCGGTCTCAAGCTTTATCACGGCTTAAGTCCGCTAGAAATTCAGCAAGCAGAAGGGGCTTATGCAAGAGACTGGGCTGAGTTCAAAGTAAAAATTCAAGATGAGATGGCAAATGGTAGACTGCCGCTTATAGAATTAGAAAAGTTCCCACCACCATCTTTCAAAGCGACGCAGTCTCTTGGTGCTCAAAAAGACAAATTTCTAGGTTGGCTGCTGAAATATGGTAAGCTGTCGCAAGAACAGGCTGCCGAGTTATTCTATAAGTACTCAAGTGTAACTCAAAGCTNNGTGTGAAGTAGGTATAAAACATCAAAGCCAGTCCGATCATGAGTATTCTATAGTCTGCTTTGCGCTTGCCTTCCCGCAAAACCCACAGGCCGATGGCACTAAAGAAAAGACTACTTAAAATGGAAGCTAGTGAAAAATTCATAAAAAAATAGCTCCTACTTGGACAGAGATCGTCTCTGTGCTATGACTATGAGAAAGTATTCGGAGAATTTCAATGACCATCCAAAGTGTAATGGATCTGGAAAGATTACAGAAAATAGGTAGGATTGTCGCAGATTGTTTACAGATTATGGGACAAAGCCTTGAGCCTGGCATGACAACCTCAGAGCTTGACAGCATTGGGGCGGTATTTCTGGAAAAGCACGGTGCGCGTTCAGCACCTCAACTCACATATAATTTTCCTGGCACAACGTGCATCAGTGTGAATCACAAAATTGCGCATGGCATCCCCAGTAACGAATGGATTAAGTCTTCTGATATGGTGAACATTGATGTTTCAGCTGAGTTGGATGGCTATTTTGCAGATACTGGCGCCTCGTTTGTCGTGCCACCAGTACCGGCACTGAAAAACTATGTTTGCAGGACCACTCAAAAATCCCTTAAGCAAGCGATGCTTGAAGCACGAGCCAAGCAACCCTTAAACGGGATCGGTAGAGCCATCGAAAGCGTAGCGCATGCTGCTGGTCTCACGATTATCGAAAATTTAGGTAGCCATGGAGTTGGGCGAGCCTTACATTAAGAACCCGTATCGATAGCTTCTTTTTATGATCCTAACGACAAACGTTTTCTGCACGAGGGACTTGTTATAACTATTGAACCTTTTCTCTCGAACGGAGCTCGGGCTGTAAAGGAAGATAAGGATGGTTGGACTCTTTTCACAGCTAAGAATTTTATCTCTGCCCAATATGAGCACACGCTGGTCATCACTCAGGGTCGTCCCCTCGTCATGACTTTGCCCTCACAAGGTTTTGCCCACACTGCATAGGTGTGTAAGGAGTCGGTAGCTTATAAAAGAGGAAACAATTATCGAGACTCCGGCTCAGAGTCTGCAAGGTCTTTCCGTTTGCGATGAGGAACATTCCCCTCGCTTTCGCGATTGAATGAGATGGCAGAATATAGGGAGCTTGGCACCAACGAAATGCTGGAAATCATCCTGTTTGCATGCTTTCCTGGAGAGGTCTCTCCTTCAGATAGAGTTTTTGAAACCCAATTTTCGAGTGCTTTAATTTCAGACTTATTGAGCATTTGGCAGCTTCCATCCGTTTCTTTTTAAGAATTGAGCACCATTCGACGGTAATCTCCTCACTCCATTCGAGCAACTCTGGCAGGGCACATGCTAAATACCATAGAGGCACCTCTCGAAGAAGTGCAGAAGAGCCCCCGTCAACGAGTGCCAACTTTTGTCCAAAGTTGGCACTCAGATCGACCTAGCAGATTGCACCAGCTTTAAAAGCCCTTACGACCCTATTTTTGGCAGGCGGCTTAGGTCTATCCTAAAAAATCGCTGCGGCCCGATTTCGGGATACTTGTGGTGATCATATTGGTTAACAATAGCGCCGGCATAAACGCGTGAGACGGTGTCAGCGTAGCCGTTTTCTTTGACGCAATCTTCTTCCAGGTAAGCATAACCTATAGTCTTTGAGAAAAAGA
>PLEQ01000342.1 GCA_003136475.1 Deltaproteobacteria bacterium | reverse complement strand
CTCCAAGCTCGCGCATTCGATTTCACCCTCTTTGACTTCGAAAAACAGGGCCCTCCTTCTTGTCAAAGCGATGATCCCCATTGCGTAACAACCCATCACCTTGTCGAACATGCCCTAAAACATAGCTATGACAGTCGCGAGAAAATTGAATTACTGTTTCAAGCCCGTACACGTTCCAAAGAGCTTATCAGTAAAGTATTTCCCCACCTTAATCCGAACAGCGCCTTTAATATATTCGAGCACGATCCCGTGGATTTTAGCTCCAGCTTTGCCGGATTTCTTTTTCCGAATCGCTGGCTCGACTGGAAATCCAATAGAATCCTCGTCCAGGCCGAAATGGAAAGCTTCCGGACTCTCCTCGGCAATCGCGCAAATGCTATTCAAGAGATCTACTACAACATTCAAATTCAAAAATGGGGCATTGTACTCTATAAACATTACATACTCCAACTCACAGAGATGATTAATCTCCTTAAAAGTCAAACCTCCGTAGGCCAACGTGCCGTTGCTACCGCGGACTTGGATGTTCTTGAAAATTACAGAGCCAAATTTGCCTACGATCTCGCTACGCTCGACACCCTTTCCGCAACGATTGCCACCATGGCACAGGCTGTCGGCCTTAGCTTTGAAGAAAACTGGACACATCTAAAATTTATGACCACTCACTTTCATCCCTTGACCAATGACCAGACGTGGCAGGATAGTCCCGAAGCACTCGATCAAGTTTTTCCCTCCTGTCTAAACAAAAAAGTCGGTCCGTATACCGGGAGCGACCCTGCTCACGTCTGCATTCGCGAAGCACTCACGAAGTCGACAGAGCTTAGAAATTTTATATTTCTTATAGATGCAGCGAAAAAGGGCAAAAAATCGAACTATTTTGAATTTCTCGACCCCGGGTCCAATAACGATATAGGCTACGGCTATGGCCAAAGAATCAAAATCAACAAATCACAGATTGATGTCCTCAATGTGCACAAAGACCGCTGCAAAGCCCAAATTCGGGTCAATCTCTTTCAGGCCTACAACAACTATGAATGTGGTCTCGAACGTTATCAAGCAGCCGAACAAGGGCTCAATAATCTCGAAGGCGTTAGGAAAGGCTGTGAAGAGATGATTAATGACCCTACTCAACCGTTCATGATCAATAACTTCATGCGCTTCTATCAGTTCGCTGTCGAGGCAGGAATGCGCTATATTTTGTCGTATTTCGAAGTTCGTGCAGCTCAGGCTGTTTTCAATCGCTACACTTGGAATGGTCCGCTCTATGCCTTGGTTCGCAACTACGTGGACACAAAGTTAAAAGACGACTATGAGCTTATCCGACAAAAACACCGACTGCGCCTTTTCAGCAGGATCGTTCAAAAGATCAGACGCCATCACACGCCAAAAGACGCTGACTGATCTCGCCTTCGCAGGAGTCTTGAGCAAGTACCGAAAAATACCATCACACAAAGTAAAGTTGGAGCGGTTGGTAGGTGGGGTACGCTCAATGAGAGCAAAAAACCTAGACCTATACCCAATACACTCAGTCCAACAGCATAGAGCGTGTGTGGCGCTATGCCTTTGACGCCCGAAAGCTTAGCAAAGCCCGTCCCCAAAAACAAAGCCCCAAGCGTAAAGAGCAGGCCAAAAATCATGACCGAAAAGCTTATACTTAGAACTTCCAAGACGAAGAACCCATTCCACCTTGCGGTTTTTAAATGCAAAACCGTCAGCGCAAAGGACTCCTCCGTAATTTTTCGCCACCGTAGTAGCAAAACAAGCATCGCTAGACTGCTAAACCCAAAGCCAATCTGTGCTTCCAAGTTCAATACTGTCGCAAGATCACCAAAAAAGCGCTGTGTCAGATGATTTTCCAAAGATGGTATCAGAGCTGTCATGATGGAACATGTGCTGAGCAGCATCACGTAAATCGCGATGTGAAAAGTCGCTTTGGAAACCACAAAGTGACGCTCACCCTTGGCAATCAAGAGATGAGCCAAGATCATGGTTAGGGAACCCAAAAGCACCGGTAAGACGCCATTCCAAAGATCTGATGAGCCCAGCAAGGTGCTCATAACTATACCAAGCAATACCCCTAAAACAGCCGCCTGACTGGTGCAGAGGGTTTGCACAGCCTGATCCCGACTCGCAATTTGAATACCAATCAACGCCAGGAGCGGGCCAAATGTCAACGCGCACAGCAAAGTCCAAAAATAGAGACCCACCAGATCACTCACTGTAACTCCTTCGACAAATGAATCTGTCGTACGTTTGCTAAGGAACTGTCCTGGTGACTGACAAATACGACGGCTTTTTTCGGATACCACTGAAAGAATCTGGCCATAGTTAGCGGCCATTCTTGAGATCTTGCCGGGTCTAAGTGATTCNNGTGATTCAGAGGCTCATCAAGAAGTATCAGAGATGCGTCAGCAAGAAGAGTTTTCACGAGAAGAAGTTTTTGTCTTTCACCCCCGCTAGCTGTATTCCAAGTGCGTGCTAACTCGCAGCTTTCTAAAAGTCCAAGGCTGAGGACAAAGTCTGGATGATAGGAAGATCTTAAGCTGCATCGGAGTATATCTTCAAAGGTGAGATCGATATGGAATTGACTCGCTGTGATTTGAGGTAAGAGTGCCGAAGAAGGTTTTTTTTGCCAAAGGATCCTCCCTTCCGAAAAATGTTCCTGCCCCGCAAGACAGCGGAGCAAACTCGTCTTTCCTGCCCCATTGGGCCCACAAATTTGAACGAGATCGCCTGATTGAATGACGAAACTTAGATTCCTAAACAAGGGGTTGGCATTTTTATAGCTGAATCCAACGTTCTCTAAA
Organism: Deltaproteobacteria bacterium; assembly: GCA_003136475.1. Taxonomy (GTDB): domain Bacteria; phylum Bdellovibrionota_B; class Oligoflexia; order Oligoflexales; family Bog-1112; genus BOG-1112. Next base: position 3,143 of record PLEQ01000342.1, on the reverse strand, counting down.
CTTAGCACGTCTGATCCTATTTCTTCACCACAGTCAACACGTGGACAATTTTGTCGACGATCTGATTTTGCAAGGAAGCATAGGCATCAGACCCCAGCTCACCCTGAATCAAGGTTGGCACTTGAATGACGGGTATGCCTGAAAGTTCTTCAAAACGTTTCAAATTCTTAGCCGAGTGATAGTCGGCAGCCAATATAAAGCGGACCTTAGCCTTTTTAGCTGCAAGGGCAAATTCCGAGAGCCGTCCGATTGAGGGTGGGACGCCGGGCTTTTCCTCAACGCTACCCAAACTCTTAAAACCATAATCGTTAAAAAAATAGACAAATTCTTTATGATACTCAGCTACCAGCATGTGTTCCGGCTGAAACGTCTTAAGCTTGTCTCTGTTGGCCGTTAGTATAATCTGCAAGCGCGCTTTGACTGTTTTGATGCCACTTTCAAACAGATCTTTCTGATCCGGCTTCACCTTCAGCAAAGCGTTGCGAATCTCATCCGCAACAAACATCATGGCTGTGGGAGAGAGATAGAAATGAGGATTGCCAAAGGGGTGCACATCTCCCATAGAGCGATCTATAGCTCCAAACGGCTTTTCAAGAACAGGAATCGACTTACTCACATCGCAAAAACCACTTCCCCCCGATTGAATTTTGGCATTCCCGGAGCGTGCAAGAATGGCTGGCAAATAACCGACTTCAAGATCCATACCGACCTGACAAACCACATCAGCATCTGACACTTGGCGAATGAAGTCCGGGACAGCATCGACATAATGAGGATTTTCTCGACCCTTTAAGAGCGCCTTCGCTCGGACCTGTTCGCCACCAATCTCCTGAGCCAACCAAGCAAGGTCCGGAATGGTACTGACAAGCTGAATTTTTGCCCAACAAACGGGCGCTAGCAAAAACAAACTCAGGATACTGATCCATTTAGAACGCATGAGCTGGGTGAGCTCCTATAATGAAAGTGGCTTGGGCTTCAATTTTTTGCTCGTTTTTTGTCTTATGCCCATCCTGAGCAAGATAAGCCAAACTATAAGCCAGCCTGAGCGTTGAAAATTCGCTCGCTTTATACGTCAACGTTGGCAAAAATTTCTGCTCGTTATTTTGAAGGTGTTTGCCGGTCACATCTTTCAACTCTAAGACCGTATAATAATCCCACAAGACCCCAAGATAGGTCTGTTCCGTCAGAGCTTTTTGAGGAAAAAGGTAGAAGCCCAAGGCCTTTTCCGCTCGCGTCGCTTTCGGTTCTAAGACGCGCACCCATAGTTCGCTTTGAAGCAAAACATTGAGGGCCGGACCCTCTCGCCATTTCGCAGCAAAGTCCACACCGTAGAGAGTCATGCGTGTGCTATCCGCAGCAGTGCGTTGTAAAAAATTCAGTCCCAGCTCAGCGCCACCACCCAATGGTAAGGCTTGATAGCTAGCCAGTCGGCCATAGTGGGTGGGGACTTTGGGTCTTTCACCTTCATTGTGCGAATGCCCATAGGTGTACCCGTTACTCAAACCTAGTGTTGCGGCTAAGAAGAAGGATGTCGGCACTAGGACGGTATATTCGAGACCCGTGTCGAGCGCTCCCTCTGCACCAAAAAACTTTTCCTGCACTTTTGGAGCTGAAATGAACGGCCACTCATGCCTATGAAAACGATTGAGTCTACCCACGCCGAGAAAGTACTGACCAACTTTAAACTGTGAGCGTGGAATAAGTTTTGTACTGCCTATAAAAGCTTCATGCAGCTCGGCACGCGCTATGCCCTTTTCACTATGAGCTGCAAAACTCAAAAGACCATCAAAAACATGGTCGATCGGTCCCGTCAAAAGAATTTCGGCTTCGCGAACATCGATGCGATCCCGAGCGGAATCCTTCGTGTTGACATTGACCGATCCGATGATATCGACGGCAGCCGAAATCTTCAGACCACTAGCATCGCCAGCGCTACGACCTTGCGAAGCTACAAAACAAATGAGAATTAAACACAGCGACTTCATCCGAGCTCTTAGTGATGGTGATGGTGCGGCACATCAGAACTTGAGGCCTCAGTTAAACTTGCTTGCTTCAGTACAAAGCCCCAAAATTTCCCTTTTCCATTGCCTGGGCTTGGTGCATCAAGTTCGGAATTGAATAGGGCATTGTGTTCGGAAAAGTCTAAGGCAGCCTCATTATCATTACGCCAGATCAGAATATGCGTTTTGTCTTCGCTATTATGTGCCTCTACAACCAAGGCAATTTCCTTCGTTGCTGAGACACCTGCAAGAACTTTGGCAGACGTCTGCTGCGAACCGACATGGGTTTGTAAACTTAGTTCAGCGCCCTGACGGGTGAAATTCAACTCCACACCACTTTCCAAGGTCTCATTGGCATGGCTCACAAGCCGGATACTGCCACCTTCTTCAACGGAAAAAACCATAGTGTATCGCTTGTCGGATTGAATCTCACCGAGTGCCTCTTTAAAAACGATCGCAGCTTCACCCTTAATTTTTTCTTCATTTTTTTCTGCTGGCTCACCCGCTACCAAAAGGTATTTACTGCCCCGAAGACTTCCTTCTCGTGCAGTGCTCCCTTCATCGACATTGTCTTTTCCGCATGAAAGAATGATCAGCCCTAGTAGAATTTGCATAAGAATAGTGTTTTTCATGACCGTCCGCTCCTCATAGATTTTGATAAATGATAATTAATTATCAATATTGGAAATTACTGATAGCAGGTTCTCAATAAATAAGGCAAGATCTTTCTCCTATGGAAAGAAAAACAAAACAAAGAAATGCGATCCTTGCAACCCTCGCAGCCGAAAATCGCCCGCTCAGCACTCAGGAAATTCTAGAGAACGCCCAGAAAAAAGTGCCCAATCTCGGCATCGCTACAGTCTATAGGGCTGTGCGAGAATTTGTCGACGCCGGCCAAATCACCGCCATCAACCTACCCGGCGACCCCTCGCAAAGGTATGAGATCAAAGGCAAGCACCACCATCATCACTTTTGGTGTCGCGCATGTGGCAAATTATTCGAACTTGAAGGCTGCTCTGGAAAGCTCAATATCAAGACACCGAAGGGTTTTAAGACGGAGCTACACGAGGTGATCTTTCGTGGCCTCTGCCCAAAGTGCAAGACATAGGCGCTAAGACTGCGATCCCTCACTACGTTCGGGAT
>PLEQ01000082.1:17150-20500 GCA_003136475.1 Deltaproteobacteria bacterium | reverse complement strand
TGTCACGACTGGGCAAAAACAAAGGCCGCAACAGATTCCAGCCGCAGGGCGCGAATCGGCCCTTTCTTCTTGCGGGCCTAGCGAATTTCACGTAGAAATCACGGGTCAAAACCGTCAATTCTTGCGCTCTCTTTCAATGCAGTCGCCCGCATGCTAGCGTGGTCACCGGGGAACGAGTCACGCAAGTTCATCATTCAGGACAGAAGATGACCCTAGCCATGCGCCATGTGCTTTTTTCATGGGATCAAAAATCGGCACCACTGCTTGATTTTGATGAGTTTCAAGCCAAGCCGGGCGAAAAAGTCCTGATTCGGGGGCCCAGTGGCAGTGGCAAGTCTACGATCCTCAATCTCATTGGGGGGGTCATGGTCCCGCAGCGGGGAGCGATCTCTATTCTAGGGACTGCACTCAATACGCTTTCAGGAGCGCAACGGGATCGGTTTCGTTCCGATCATATGGGTTTTATTTTCCAGATGTTCAATCTGATCCCGTATTTGAATGTTCTCGAAAACGTTCTCCTGCCTCTGCATTTTTCGAAGCATAAACTGAGCAAATTGCAATCTGCCGGCAAGGATCCTCGCGTGGAAGCGCAGCGTTTGCTGACCGCTCTCGGTATGATGGAAATGCTGGCAAAACGTGTCGATACGATGAGTGTTGGTCAGCAACAGCGCGTCGCTGTCACACGGGCCCTGATGGGCAGCCCCGAACTGATTATGGCCGATGAACCCAGCTCAGCTCTCGATAGTGAGACACGCTCGGCGTTTCTCGAACTTCTTTTCCGCGAATGTGAACGCTCGCGCACGACTTTGCTTTATGTCAGTCATGACCACGGTCTCGAAACTTTCTTTGATCGGACGGTTCCCATCACGCAATTTTGCAAAGCTAGTCACGGGAGTGCGCACTGATGTCATCTTTACGACTCTCGCTTCGCAGTATGTGGAATCGCTCGCTCGCTTCCGCTCTTACGATTTTCTCAATAGCCTTGAGTGTCACCTTGCTGTTGAGCATCGATCGCATCCGCGATGGTGTTAAGAGCAGTTTTGAACAGACGCTTTCCGGTATGGATCTAGTAGTCGGTCCGCGTGGTGGTTCTCTCCAAGTCTTGCTCTATTCCGTCTTTCATATTGGCAGCCCGAACAATAATATTCGGTGGCAAAGTTATGAAGCGATCCGCTCGCATCCTGAAGTGGCTTGGACTATTCCCATGTCAGTGGGTGATTCACACCGATCCTTTCCGGTGGTCGGAACCGATGAGAGTTTTTTCAAATTTTTTAAGGCAGCAGGCCACACCGTCTCCTTTAGTGCAGGACAAGCCTTCGCACAAAAATTCGAAGCGGTGCTGGGCTATGATGTCGCTCAGGAACTTCACTATACACTCGGACAAAAGTTAGTGCTGTCGCACGGTATGGGTGAAGCTTCGTTTCATGATCACGAAGATAAGCCCTTTCACGTCGTTGGTATTTTGAACAAAACCGGTACGCCTGCGGATCGCACCGTGCACATCAGTCTGGTCGATCTGGATGCCATCCACGAGGAATGGCACGAGGCCGTACCGTCCAATCAGCATGAAGAACATGAACATGAGGAACATGAGCATGAGCATCATGCCACGGAACACGTTCACGCAGAAGATAGCCCCCGCTTTATCAGCGCTTTCCTGGTCGGATTGAAATCCAAACTCGGTGTCCTCTCTTTCCAGCGCATGGTGAATGAGTATGCTCAGGAACCCTTGATGGCCATAGTGCCTGGCCTCACCTTTACCGAACTTTNNATAGGCATGCTAGCCTCATTGTTGACCACCTTAGAAGGGCGTCGTCGTGAAATATCTATTTTGCGAGCCTTGGGTGCCAGCCCCTTCCATATCTTCAGGCTCTTCTTAAGCGAGGCTATCTTTTTAGCGCTCGGTGCCTACCTGCTCGGTTATGCTTTGATGTATCCACTGCTCCATCTCTTAGGACCCGTTCTCGCCCATCGCTATGGTTTTAATATTTCGCTTCATTTCAATTTGGCTTATGATCTGACGCTTCTTGGTGCGGTGCTGCTTCTGGCTTTCTTGGCTGGCATCATTCCTGCGCTCAGAGCCTATCGACGCTCTCTGGCAGACGGTCTGACCATTCGCATTTAAATGGGATACTTATGCAGCGTTATTTAGGTGCGACCATACTGATACTGATCTCGGTTCTCGTATCGTTGTTCTACCCGCGAGGGAACATGATGCTAAACGAGGATCTGGAGCCGACGTCTGCCCACTCACCAATNNCAGCGATCCGGATCTGAAAAATGTAATCGATCAGCTCGTCAAAATTCCTGGCTTTGCTGTACCCCTGACCGATAATCTTCTAGAAGTGCATGAGTTCCTGCTCGTTCCCAACCAGATGGCCTGTATTCACGTCCCGCCGCCGCCGCCCAATCTGATCGTTTTTGTGCGTTTGGATAAGCCTGTAAAAATTGAAGAACTGATGGGCCCCTTGTGGACGAGTGGCATCTTGCGTCTCAAGACTTTGCAAAGTATCTATGGTTCCTCCTCCTTCCAGTTAGAGAATGTGAAAGTGGAACCTTACGAGTTCTAAGATCTGCTGGAGGAAGCCTATGAGTTTACTCGTTGTTTCTGCTGTGCGTTTCGAAGCCGAGCCCAGTCTGCAGATTTTGCGGGATAAAGGCCTAGCCTTCACCTTTTTCGAACTTGGTATTGGTCCCTTGAACGCAGCGCGCTCCGCAGTGCGCTTGGGAGAGCTTTGTCGCAATCGGACTGTGCTCTTTTTGGGTTCGTGCGGTAGTTTCTATCCCTTTCATGCGCCTCATTTGCTCACCGTCGATACAGTGTGGTGGCTCACACCCTGTGTCCGTGCCGGCATAGCTGGTTTTCCCGAACACGTACACCCACCCTTTTCTTTGCCGCAGACGCGCTTGGCTCTCCCCGTGAAAACTGTACTCACTGCGGCATCAATCTCCCTAAGTTCGGACTTTGCACCTGCTGTGCGCGCAAAACTGCCAGATCCCGAGCACTTGGTTGAAAATATGGAACTCTATGCCTGTATCGAAGCCTTGCTCGAAGCCAAGACCCTCGATCTGATCTTGGGTGTCACCAATGCGGTGGGCAGCCAGTCGCGTGCGCAGTGGGCGAGTCATCACCGTCGCGTTGCACAACTGACTGCTGAGTTCCTGGAAGAGTCGTATGATCTAGAGAGCGTGCGCTCAGAGCTGCCAGCGTGAGACCACCACCAACCAAGTCTGCGATACCGAGCTCTTAGCTCAGTCGCAGTCGAGGAGCGCCTCTTAGGCCCTCTGCAGCAGCAGTAAACCATTGCAAAACAGGGCTTGGGTGTGAGAAAACGAGCACTGCTCTACAA
>PLEQ01000082.1:0-17121 GCA_003136475.1 Deltaproteobacteria bacterium | reverse complement strand
CGAACATCATAGGTAGATTTAGTAATGTATGTTTGAGCGGTCAGTTTGGACGGCTCGTCGTCACACTTATCCGCCACACGTGACGTAATCATCAACGGTGGGACTATCGTTGTGGAGCTGGCGGATGGTTTTCAATCAAAGAACCCATTTCCTCTCACGACCGCAGGTGCCTCGTCAAGCTTGCTTTTGCATTATCCTGTTTTTCTGTTAGGTTCAGAGCTCACGCAACCTTTCCCTTCAAAGAGTTCAGATGATAAACAAGAACTGCGTCGTTGGAATATACTCAGCACAAATGGCAAGCTCAAAGGCAAGTTTGAACTCGAGCTTATGGATCCTTCACTGACCTTTGAGTATCGTCGTGAGGGCTTCCTGCGCGGGATCGATGTCGTCCAGTACGGACATCGATCCCGCGTACCCTTCTAGAGTCGAAGCCCAGCTTATTCGAAGACCAAGACAAAATCGCTTGCACAATTGCGCAGATCTATTTGGAATTTTTTAAACTCGGGACTTTTAAGTTCCGCGTTAGAAATAGCGTAAACTCGCGATTCGGTAGTGTCCTCGAGAACGGTTGAGGGTCCTTCCGATTTGACGCTACGTTGAAAATCGTACCAAGGGGAACTTGCCGAGCAAGTATAGTCACTCTTGGCGACTAATTTCTTTTGCTTGAGGATCGACACTTGCCTTACCTTATTAGGCAGGCCCAGAAAAACACCACTTACGTAGCTTTCAATATCGACCTTTGTAAGGTTGGAAGCACCCTCAATTAAAAACCCCTCACCTGCCGAAGTTTTTAAGCGCGGACGGACAAAGTCAATATGNNTGCGTAGGTAGTCCGCAAAGTGACGCGAATTCAGGGGCGGCAGGATCTGATTCCGAATCTTCAGCAAGTTTGCGCCGTTGGTCAGGCTCGTAACCAGAGCATCTTGCAACTCATCTTTGGTCGCGTAGAAATAGTGGTCGCGGCGATCCAGAGCCCAAAGACCATGCCATAGAGCCGTGGATTTACGATTCACAACATTATCAGGCAGGAGCGTAATTTCATCGATGTAGATTGCCGAGTTCTGTTGCAGGGTTGGCAGATCGATGTGGGAAACAAATATTTTTGTAGTNNGTACGACAGCGGTACGGTTTGTGATATCCAAACGAGCTGCTTCAGAATAGCCGATCAGGTTGGTTGGATCTAGCCAGTAGTTTTTGCCATCAAGATTGACATGCACAATGGCATGATTAAAACTTGCAAAAGGGCTTAGATTCGAAAGAACGGGATGCCTCGAACGCACCGTTAGAGCGACATCGGCCTTCGCATAACCCAACTTACGCAGTAAGGCCACCGTCAGTCCCGAAAAATCTTTGCAGTCACCAAAACCCGTTCGCGCAATTTCAGCAAGATCTCTCATCACAAAACGACCCTTGACCGTACGCCAATCACCCATATAGCGAATGCGGTCGCCGATTTCGGCCATGATGAAATTCGCGCGCTCCACAAAGGAACTTTTCTTTTTAGCTTTCTGAAAAATCGCTTCAAATTCTGGTGGCAGCTCTTGCTCAATTTTTTCTTCGTAAAGCACGGCATAGTCCTTCAGAAATTCACTATAATCCGCCGCTGAAGAAATTTCAATTCTGGGTACTTTGTCGCTCGGGTATTGTTCAAATCGCTCTTCAACGGGATGAAAATAGATTGGCTTAAGGAGTTCTATTTCGATGAGATAGAGACCGTCCTTTTTTTCGGACTTCATGCTTATAAGACCAGCGGTATTTTCAGCAACGATTTTCAAAGGGATCCGTGATCGAAAGAGGTATTTAGAATTTTTTTGTGCATCTGGGGAAAGACCGTTGAATGACCAAAAAAAATGCTTGGGGAAAGATACATGATGAAAGTGCTCACTGTAACTCAGATGGATTTCGGATCCGACCGTGACTTTTGGAAGGGCTAGGCTCACCTGGTGTTTGTTATCAAAGCCCGAAAGGTCATCAGCAAGCGGCTTATCGGTAATGGATTCTGCTAAAACTTTAGATCGCTCCCCACCATTCGCAACTTCGCCTTGAATGTCGAAGACTCTCGACATGTCGGGTTGATAACTAAAAGATTGGGTGCCCAGCTGCTGTCGTGCAGCTTCATTCTTTACGGCAATCACTACCGAGGTCTTGTACAAGAAGGTGCCATCCGCTTCTATTTCATAGGTGTCCTGGAGAGAGTATACTGCCGGGGCCTCATCCCACCTTGCCCACCGTGCCCAACTTGGCTGTGAAAAACTTATGGAAAACAATACGAGAAAGAACGTTCTCATGGAAAGTACCTACCTTTTTTAAGGAGTATAGCTAAGGAATCTTAAAAGCAGAGTGACGAAGATAGCATTCCCTTTATAGGAATTCATCCCATTTTAGAAGCTCTCTGAAACAGTTGTTTGGCTAGGCCCTTGGTGCTTCCGTGGAGCAATTTTTTTATTCGGATTTTACAGTTTCGACGATCTGATCGATCGAAATGCCAAGCGCTGCTAGGCCTGTGGCAACAAGGAGAGGGCTAAAGATATAGCGTCCGTGATTCGCTGTGGATGGATCATAGAAGCGCCCCCCATCTGCGGGTGCAGGTTTTTCTGAAGCATCTGTTATTGGCGGATTTGAAGCCTTTGCTGAGTCGTTAGCCGGACTAGCCTGTTCTTTTTCCGGANNGTCGTTAGGAGGCGTCAATTTTTTAACCGTCGTTTCAAGAGCTTGAACCTTCGCCTCTAATTGAGCCTGAGCCGCCGCTGCTTTGATAGCTGCGGTATTGCCAGTCCACTCTCGGTAGCCCCAAATGAGGGTAGCAACGGCTGTTGCCAGACCAACGACAATCGTCAGGTTATTGACTGTAAAAATACTAGTGACCACGGATGCGGACGTCGATGAGGAAGTCGCTGTTGCGCTCGCAGTATGCGGGCTATCGCTGGGTATAGAGCTCGTCAGCCCAAGCGAGGGCAGATACGCTGCCAAAAAAAGATCTAGGCGACTGATATAGTCGTCGAGCATAGCGAGCGAAGTTGGGAGCTGATTGTAATCCAGTAACTTGCTATTTTCCCAATGCAGAATACCTCGGTTGATAAGAATTGCGACAATTTGCTGAGTTTTTAAAGGAAGACTACTGTACTCAGCTAGGCTTAGAGCTGCCTGCTGGGTATAGGAAATAGGGGAACGTTTGAGAGCGGCAATCAATTCTGCCTGTGTCGGAGGCTGTGTTAGACCGGAGTTTATAGCACTGATGTTGGCAGCAACGATCGGCTGATTGGCAAGAGCCAGCGAAGATCCAGCTGTCGTATTGCCGGCAGCTTGCTTGGTTACGGTACTGACAGAACTTGCGGGCGAACTCGGCGCCGAAGCTTTGCAGGAGACTATGAAAAATAGTCCACTCAGCATACCTAAATAGACAGTAGAAAATACCCTCATCGCTTGCTCCATGCTTTTATCTTAGGTCTTTCTATAAGATCATACAGCGAAAACATGGCGCAAGAAACACGGTACAAGGGGNNAGTTAGTTGTCTTCTTCTCCAATTTGCAAATTTATCTCATCAGTATCAGGGATGATAATTTCTTCTTTATCTAACTTTTCCCCACCCGGAGTACGTATCGTGAACCTCGCGAGGATCTTTTTACTTACGCGGTAAAGCAGATATGCAGATATACAGCAATCACTTCTCCACCAGCAGCGACAGCCGTCATTTTCCAGTCAAAATCGCCTCCGAATNNCCTTAGCAGAGCTTGCCAGGCCGTAACTCGACGAAGCTGCAAGCTCAAAAGAAAATCGTAGAATTTTTCCAGCACCGCTTGCCATATCTGAAGCATACCCAGCCGCAGATCCTGCCATGCCTACAGTACCGGCTCCAACTCCTTTAAAATACGGTGCAAGATAATTGTCTCCGAGAGTTTTGATGGTACTGCTAACAGGTTGTTTGCCGAGCAGACGACCGGCGGCTTCACCCACTACGGCTGTAGTGGTCAAGATAGCAATGCCAGCACCGACTTTGCCCTTATGTTTAATTATAAACGTACCAATCGGAATAGCGTAAAAAATAGCACCAACCATAGCTGCGATAAATGTGGTGGAGGCTGCCACGGAAAGCCATTCGGTCTTGGCACCGTTAGATGCAAGGCGTTCATCATTTTTATCTTCTGAAAAAGCCGGGTCGAAGCCAAAATCACTCCGACACTTAACACGACACAAAGTTGCTTGCGTAATTTTAGAAAACATTGGATGTCCTTTCAAATAGCTTAGAATTTAAACCTCTGCATTTGAAGGTGGACTAGGCGTTCTTTCAACAGGATTAACGAAGTGATGAAATAGAGTCGTCTTTGAAAAGAACTCCAGAACAGCAATGGGTTTGTTTCTAAAAGACAAAATCTGTGATGAGCTGTCCAAAAGATAGTGAGCGTTGCGCAATAGACATCCCCGCCTTCTATGCAGCGCGGCTTTCTTGTTTCGTCCATCTGAAAGCTCGAGTCCGGTTGTCATCCTAGTCCGGTTCGTTTTGTTATCCTAGTCCGGTTCGTTTTGTCATCCCGAGCGTCAGCGAGGGATCGCAGTCTTAGTGTTTCCGCAGATTGGTTTAGCCCTTCTGGAGATGCGTTGTCGACCCACTAATCTTTTGTTTCTTCTGCAAAAAAATTATTTTTTCTCAATTTTTTCTAAGCTTAGCCGAAAGTGCCGGATGTTTTCGGAGTCTGATGGCTTTTTGGAGGACTGTATGAATTCAATATTTAATATATTAGTGCTGTTTTTTGTCACTTTATCAAGTTTGGATTCACCGGGACAGCCTATACAAGCTGTCCTGAGTTTGACGGAGACGATTCCTCTCCAAGACCTTGCTGATAATGTGCTCAATCCCGAATCCGAGCGTTACGGAGTTTATTATTCCCCCGAGGAAATACGATCTTTAGTGGCTCCCTCAGATGCAGAATACAATGAGATGCTCGGTTTTCTTAGGGAGTCAGGGTTTAGCATCGTTAAAGAAAGCAAATCGCATCTTATGCTCGTGATCCAAGGCGATCACCAACTTTTTGAAAAGGTATTTAGTGCGCAAATACAATTTACAGGACCGAAAAAATTTAGAAACAGGGGAGAGATAGAGATTCCCTCCCAACTGAGTCGCGTAGCCAACATCACCGGTCTGGATAATACGCATTCCTACAAACCGCATTATAAAATTGCGGCACAACAGTACGAAACTTCGCAACAGCCAGGAATTTTGCCAGCCCAGATTAAAACGGCCTACGGTATGGACCCCCTATACGAACAGGGTTTGAGCGGCAAGGACCAAGATATTGCGATCGCTGCGTTCATGGATTTTTCGCTACAGGATGTTCTCACTTATTATGAAAAGGTCGGGCTATCGCCGGTGCCGAGCGTGGAGCAGATTATTTTTGATGGCATTCCTGCTTATGATAATCGTGCCGCGATTGAAACCGAGCTCGATAGTGAATTGACGGCCATGATTGCACCAGGTGCCAATATTCATGTATTTTCTTCCTCACAGAATAGTGATGCGGGAGAGTTGACAGTTTTTAACGCTATTCTTGATGACAACCGTTCGAAGTTGGTGAATTACAGTTGGGGTGATTGTGAAACCCATGTTCCGAAACAACACCGTAGAGATATGGAAAAAGTTTTTGCCCGCGCTATTGCGCAAGGCATCAATATTTTGGTCGCATCCGGGGATAATGGGTCTGATAGCTGCGGAGATAGTACCTTGTCGGCAGGGTGGCCGAATATCAATCCCAATGTTGTTTCTGTTGGGGGTACGACTTTGAACCTTTCCGCAAGTGGATTTTCCGAAATTGGCTGGTGGGGCAGCGGTGGCGGCGTCAGCATCTTCTACCCACGCCCGTTTTGGCAGCTTTCCCAAACTCCCTACACCAAACGTGCTGATCCCGACGTTGCGTTTAACGCAGACCCGGGGACGGGTGAGGCTATTTGGACGCAAGAGCATACGAATAATGTCCCGAACTGGTTGCTGGTGGGTGGGACAAGCATGGCTGCTCCGCAATGGGTGGGCTTTCTGGCTCTAGTCAATGAAGCGCGAGCCGAGCAAGATTTAGATGCGCTCGGTTACCTCAATCCTCTTTTGTACAAGGCCTCGCTTAGTCAAAAAAAGCGAATCTTTCGGGATATTACTCAGGGCAGCAACGGAGCTTATACAGCAGGAAAAGGTTGGGATGCCGTCACAGGCTGGGGGACTATGAACGGTGCTGCTCTATTGAACTACCTAGTCCAATAGCAGCCGGTAGGAAGAGTTGAGAAAGACGACATAAAATGCAGTAGAATGCACTATAAGGATTCTCTGTCGTTCACGCCTAAGATCCGGGATGATCCTCCATCTTGGGACGACTCCAATAAGGCAGGGCTCTTTGATGCATGTCCGTATGGCTCTTTTCATTTTAGTTGCGCTTACGGTTTTGACGGCTTCCTCTTACTACGTCGGTCACCGACTTGTCACCCGTTGGCCATGGCCGACAAACCCCAGCCGCGTTATGTGGCTGACGGTTGGTGCATTTGTGTTCGTGCAAATACTTGGACCTATTCTTTACCGGAGCTATCCGAGTGACACACGTATCTCGTTTATTTTCTATTGGTTCCTTTACACGACCCTCGGTGTTTTTTCTTGCCTATTTTTCTATACCTTCGCTGCAGATGTGGTCCTAGGGCTTTGGAAGCTCGTTGCCAGCCAAACCCGACCGGTTGATCTCGAGCGTCGGAGTTTTCTGACTGCAGGTTTCCTGACTCTGGCTACCGCTGCGGTAGGCAGTTGGCAAGCGATAGCCGGGCCAAAAATCTACGAAGTGGATATTCCCTTGCCCAATTTGCCGAAGGAATTTGACGGTTTCAAGATTGTCCAAATCTCCGACCTCCATGCTGGTCCAACAATTGGTCTAAGCTACGTCGAGAATGTTGTTGCCATGGCGAATCAGTTGGCTCCCGACCTTATCGTTTTGACCGGTGACTTTATCGATGGTTCGGTCCAGCAACTCAGAGATGTCATAGCACCGCTGCGTAATCTTCGATCGCAGCACGGGACCTACTTCATTACAGGCAATCACGAATATTACTGGGGTGTCACAGATTGGTTAGAAGAGTTCCGTCGCCTGGGCGCGCATGTTTTGCTGAATGAGCATGTCATAATTCGGCAAAATAACAGCTCATTCCTCTTAGCTGGTGTGAGCGACTATCATGCTGCGCAGATTATGCCCGAGCACGCATCCGACCCTAAAAAAGCTCTTGCGGGTGCTCCTGAACACACGGTTAAAATCTTGCTCGCCCATCAACCTGCTAGTTACCAAGAGGCTTCGGCTCTCGGCTTTGATTTACAACTGTCCGGCCACACGCATGGCGGCCAGTACTTTCCTTGGAATTATGTCGTTGCGCTGTTTCATCGTTATTATAAAGGCCTCAACAAACATAAAAACATGTGGATTTATGTCAGTCGTGGTACGGGCTATTGGGGCCCTCCGCTGCGAACCGGTGTACCTTCTGAGATAACGCTTCTTCGCTTGCGTTGCTGAGTTCTAAACTTTGAAGGCCAAAGGAGAAAGCTTGAACGACGACTTAACACGAGCCCTGGAACATATAGAAGCCGATCTCCCTAGCCCGAGAATGAACTTATCCGAAGCTGAGAAGGATCAGTTGGTGATGCGGGTCGGACCCCGCACCGCACGGGATATCGTGCGGGCGAAAGCGAATGGCCCCGAACGACGTATTCCCTTCTTGTTCTCTTCCGTAGACCCGCAGGCTGTCGTGGATCTATTGGCCAATGATGTCCGTGAAGCTATTGAACGCGGCTTAGTCCAGGCCAGGAAAAGGAAGAAACGCTAGCGCGGGGCTAGGATATTTAAATTTTTTCAGTTTCGTAATCTACACGCGTGTATTGGGTGACGTGAGGCCTGCCCGTTACGGCTTCGATTGCAAAGACTTCCAAGAAAGTGGAATGGAAATTAACACCTAGAAATGTGTTGTAGGTTGACGAACCACAACGGAAGTGAGGAATCTTTTGGTGCGCGCTTGAAACGTGACCTTTTAATCCAACTCGGTGGTGAATGTGACCGGTAAAGATAGCGATGACCTCCGCGAGGTCTAAGATGGAGAGAAACTCTTCCGTCGGAACAAAATGTTCACCCAAATCATGAAAGTTGAGAATCACTTTCTGATTTTTTATAGCAGCCTGAATGAGATCTTCCCTTAGCCAAGGCAGCGAGGATTTAACTCCGATGCCGTCATGAGTGTAGAGGGGATGAAAGTGTAGCTGAACAAAATGAAATTGATTCATGTCCCAGGAATAGGCACGACTATCAGGATCAAAATTGGTTATTTTTTTGGCATTTTTGTCCGCAAAATCTTCGATATAGTTCAAAGAGTTTCTTGCACACCATTCTTTTTTCCAAGTAAAGAAGGATTCCCATGGTCCCCAACAGTCGTCCACATCATTGGCATAATCATGATTGCCGAGGCCAGGAAACACATCCCATTTTATTATCTCCGGCATGGCATCTTCGGAACCTTTTATATAGAGTCTTTTGAATAGACGCCATTGCCAGGGGTGACCGAAAGCGGTTAGATCGCCGTTCATAACCACACCTACGGGATTCCCAAGTCGCTCATGCGCATCTTTGAGGGTGTTCATCGCTAGTGCTTGGTAGCGATTGGTCTCTATGCCAAGGCGGTCGAACTCGTCTTCAGGCAGAGTGGTATTGTCATTTTTTCCCCAAGGAAATTGCGAGTCGGAACTAAAAATCATCGTGAAGTTAGCGGGCGGATCTTCGGTACTCACCCGTGTTGCCAGCAAAGACATGCCGAAACCGTTCGCCAAGGCATTAACACCAGCCACAGCGGCTCCGGACGCTAAACTTGCAAGTCCCAAAATTCCTGCAAAGCCCATGACATTGTACCAAAGATTGACGGATCTCAAGAGCCGGGTCGGCGGAGCGGGTGTGTCATAATCCATGTGCCAAGGGCTAGGATCCGCCACGAATTCTGCAAAAGAGTCTGCATTTTTTAGTAAATGTCGATAGCGCAAGAAGGCACCCACGAATACAGGGACACAAAGGCTGCTTACAGTAGCGAGTGTCGTAAGAGAGATCGTTGTCACATCCCAGTAAATATTTTTAGTATAGGCAATGGGATTGAGCGGGATAGCTTCTGAGCTCTGAGTTTCGCTCGAAAACTCTTCATGAGTCGCTATCGGTCTTGTATTTTTGCCAGAAGTCCATGCTAGACAAGAGAAACACATCACCAATAGGACTGCGAAGAGTCGGTGATCATAAAGAAAGGTCCCGGTCTTTGCCATCATATGACATCCTCACAATAGCAAGAAAGATGAAGAATAAAGAAGAATAGAAGACTCTTTATGAGTGGAACTTAAAGGAGGATCGAAATTTTATTTTTCTGGGCAGACCGTGCCCAGGAATAAAAAAGCCATTGTCTTCTTGGTTGTTACGGATAAAAATGAGAGTTTTCTTAAAATTTTCCTATGATTTTCCGAGCAGTACGTGATTGTATTTTGGGGATCGTGCATTGAAGATATTTCATAAAAATCAAGTTTGGCTTCTGCTTCTAATTGTTCTCTCCATTTTTGGGCAAGCGTGTAAAAGTCGCAAAGATAAGCCGCTTAAAAAAGAGTCGCCTGCAGCTATAACTTCGACAAGCCAAGTGATGGCAAGTGCTGCGACCGTCGATAGCACCGGAACAGCCAATCAAACAACACCAAGCGCAGCCACAACACAGGCAGCGTGTCTGGCCAGCAGCGGAGTCTATATACCAGCGAGTTCGAGTGAAGCCGCTTCGTGTGCAAGTTCGATCAGTACTATTAAAACCCAAAGCAGCTGTGTGAGCGCGATCGTCAGTAGTTCCCAAACGAGCAGCCCCGTTTTTGCGAGTTCCAGTCAAACCTGTTATGCCACTCTAAGTGCTATTCCAAATCAAGAAGACTGCAATGACTCAGGTGTCGGTGGGTATTTTCTCGGTCAAGCGATTGCGGGCGAAACGAGTTCCGCTACGGTCTTGTCCACTACGACAAGCGCTGANNATGTTATGCGAGCGTTAATGTGCTACCGCAAGGACTTTGCTCCTCTCTGCAATTTGTTTGGGATCCCGATTCCAATGAGTGTTTCCCAAGTGTAGAGGAAATCAGTCTGCAAAAAGATTGTGTTGCCAGCGGTGGTCTCTGGTCGAGTGCCGGAACGAGCCCAGGAAGCTGCTATAAAACGCTTTCTGAAATCACCTCGCAAACAGTCTGCACAGGCTTGCTGCCCACGCCTGGCGTATGGAACGGGCAGACGTGTGTTGCTGCTGCAACAGGCAGTGCTGTGCCTACCACAACCGTTACCAGCACGGTTACAAGTACAGTTGCAAAAACGACTACGAGCACTGCTACGAGTAGCACAACAAACACCAGCACGAACACAACCACGGCTACTTATCAGTGCTACACAGGGTACAGAAGTGGTCCAGGACACGTTCCAACAACGTGGACGCTCTTTGCAGAAGCAAACGGCCAACCCATCATAACGAGTGCGTGCGGCTGTTTTGATATGGACGCTTGTAACGGTGGATTGGGTGGAGGAGGTGAGAATGACTGCTTCAAGTGGAGTCAAAGTGCCAGCGCGAGCGCAAGTGTCTGGCCAAGCAATTGTCCGAAGCTTCCTTAATGAATGCTTTCGCTAGCTTTGGGAGATGGTTTTTTGAAGATATTTTAACAAAATAAAATTTGGCTTCTGCTTCTCATGATCTTCACTGTTTTTGGGCAAGCTTGTAAAAGTCGCAAAGGTAAGCCGCTCAAAAGCCAGTCCTCGTCTGTGAAAGTTCGATCAGTGTGAGGTGGAATTTGCAAAGTGTCCGGAGCCCGAACGGGCCGGTCTTACGGAAACAGCCAATACACTCTTTGCAGGAATTTCCTCAGGCAGTTTGAATGTTGACCAATATTTGGGTAGCATCCTCGCTGCTTCGCATTTTTTGCGTAAGGAATTTCAACCCACACGCGGAGAGAAGGTCTTTGCCCTAGGCTTTTGCATGGGAGGCAGTCTGAGTGGACTCCTGGCCTGCCATGATCCGGAACTCTCTGGAGCCGCTATCTTCTATGGCAATGCACCAGCTCCCGAACTTTTGTCTAATATCCAATGCCCCGTCGTGGGCTTTTACGGCTCACTCGACAAGCGCCTTGCGGACGGTGTGCCGGCATTTACAGAGGCTATGCAGAAAGCGGGGAAACATTTTGAGTCGCATATCTACCCCGGCGTGCAACATGCTTTCTTCAATGATACGCGTCCAAGCTATGATGTAGCTGCTGCCCGACAAGCCTTCGCAAGCGTTTTGAAATTTTTCAGCCCCTAGAGGCCACACTTGCTTTAGGCCTAGCGCCTAGGATAGGATTAAAGAAGATTCTTTAAGTTACAGGAAAATAAGAAATGCGTCGTCATCTCGTCATGCTCTCCCTTCTCCTGGGAGTTGTTTTAGGGTTTGTCGCTTTGTTTTTGCTGCGTTCAAGCCCGAGTCAGGAGGTCCCCTTAGCCAAAAAAGTAGAGGCGCCAGCAACTGCGGCAAAAGTTGCAGAAGCCCCGCAAGAGCCTGCAGCTGCGCCGCTTGCTTCGCCGACCGAAACTTTGTTAATGAATATCATAAAGGACGGTTCTGCACCTTCCGAGTTTGCTGCCGTAAGTTCTATAATCCAGCATTTCCGGAAACACCTAGGAGATGACAAAACCTCAAAAGCAGTGAGTTCTCAAGCGGACTATTCGCCCGCAGCTTTCGAAGCTGTCTATCGTAAGAAACTCAGCGAATTGCTCAATGCCGACGAGTTGACCGAGCTTGATAAACTCAATAGCCAGACACTTATGCGTCAGTTCACTGAGGCCGAACGTCAGTTCCTAAGCGATCCCACGCTCGCTGCCGCCACGCTCTACTTCCGACGCTTCAAGATTCATCCTCCTTCTAAAGAACGTCTGAGTTTACTGAAACGTTTTGACACAGCAACCCATCTCAGTTCTCAAGCCTTCGCCTCTTTGGGCACGCTTGCCAAACCCCTTCAGCAAGTTGCTAAGAAGGTCAGCCATCGCCCCTTGTCCGAAGCTCTCGTGCGCAAAGGTATACTGGTAAAACTCGCTGAGTGTTTGAAAGATCTTAGTGATGAGGAAATTCGAAAGCTCATGCAACTCCTATTGGCTCCGATCAAACAAAAGGAGCTCACACTTCGGCACGCCGCGATCGTCGAAACTCTGCAGAATTTTGATCGCTGAAACGCGTCGCCTAGCAAAGCTAAAGTCCTAGCTTCCGCCACTTAGTTTGACCCAGAATGTCAGCAGCTTCTTGCAGCTCGTCTTGCTGCCCATCATCATCGTGGGACAAAATATTCAAGCCGCCGCGCAGGACAAGCGCGCTGAGGACACCTACAAGGACGCCGAAGCGGTGCTGAAGGAGGCCGAGGAGATCCAAAATCACCTCCTGGCTCAGGACCAGGCGATCTCGGACATCGTGGCGCGTCTGGAGAAATTGATTGGGCCAAGCACGTCGGCGTAGTTTGTAGACGTGCTCCACGTTGTGCTCTGGGCGTCGACCGCGCCGTTGAACGTCCATCGCGGCGCGGTGTTACCGGCGGCGCGAGTCGTGGTGATCTTGGTTCCCGTGGCCGCACTGTGTTTCTACGTCTTCGTGGTGCGAACCCGTCCCAAGAAATAGTGACGTCCGCCCTTCCCTACATCCCCCTCGACGCCCGGGGGTGGCGCATGGCGATGGGACTGCGACCTCTGGACATCTCGCGCTGGCTCGAGATCGACGAACATCGCTCGGCACAACTCGATCTGAAGCGTCGACTGCTCGAAGAGAGTCGTGACGTCGTGGTCGCGACCAGACCTGAGGCCGACGCAGCGAGCGCGGAGTTGCTCGAGGAGATTCGTCGATGGTTCGCAACTTTCGCGCCCGACCTCGAGGTCAACTCCACCGCCGGGCACCCCATCGTCACCGCGGCACGGGTCGTGCAGGAGGACCTGTGCGTACTGCTGCGCGACGACGCCTGGCGACTGCAGGCGGCCTGCGTCTGCTTTCCGTCACGCTGGTCGCTCGCCTCGAAGATCGGGCGCACCATGGATCAGATTCACGCACCGATCCCCGGCTACGGCGAACTTCTTTCGGTCCCCACCAACGCCGCTTTTGACCGTTTGAAAGCCGAGAGACCTTTTTGGCGACTGAACTGGACATTGATCGACGACGCGTCACTGCACCAACCGACGTCGCCGCGACCGCTTCGTGGCGGCAGTCTCGGCCGCGATGACCTCGACCTCGAAGATCTCGACCACGATGACCTCGACCACTGGTTCTTTCGCGTCGAGCGTCAGACGATTCGTCGCCTGCCCTCGAGCGGCGCCATCGTTTTCACCATCCATAATTACGTGGCGTCGTTAGAGCAGCTGCGCGGAACTCCAGAGTTCTTCGAGCATCTACAACTCGGGATCGACACCACGCCAGCGCCCATGCAGGAGTACAAGGGTTGGGTGGGAGTCGCCCGACGGCTTCGCGAAATACTGAATTAGACCTGACGGCTCACCAGTCGCAGAGTATTGCGGTCGGTATGGAGAATCACGGTGGGATTCTGCTGGTATTCAACGACCGAGGTCTGCTCGTAGGAGAAGTAGTCGTCGCCGACGGTGATCGAGACGTCGAATCGAGTCGTCTGGGCCAGCGCGTTCAGGTAGGTCGTCGACAAGATGCCGTACGTGCTCGAGCCCAACGACGACTCGAGCTTGAAAGACCTGGCGTCGGCCGCCACCGTGGCGCCGNNGCGTCCCACATCCAGTAACCGACCTCGGTGTGAAAGGGCCGTTCGTCGCCATCGCGCCACGTGGCGGTGCGGTAGTCGAGTCCGTAGAGCGGGTGGGGCCCGACGGTGACGGGACCGAAGGGCGCGAACGTGGTGTGCTCACGAAATTTGGTCTCGCCGAGCTTGCCCTTGTCGGAGTGAAAGGAGACGTCCAGCCCGTCGAGTCCTGACTGCCACGTCCCTATCAGTCCAGCTAGAGGTCCCCAGGGTGTTGTTGGCATGGTGCAGATGTCTTCTTCTCGTCGGTGGAACCTCGAAGGAGTCTAGGACGCGCCCGCCGAAGCGGATCTGGGATCGCTCAGTCGGTCCAGTAACACGTACGCGNNCGCACGAGCCAACTGGGTGAAGGCGACCCCGGCGAGGGCGACGCCGACCCACGGTTCGCTCGGACACAGTAGGACGAAGCCCACGGTGATGAAGGCGTCAGCACCGACGCGGTAGCGAGAGTTGTTCAACCCCAGGCGATTCGAGATCAAGTACGACGCCACCAAGGTATTGACGAAGGGTATGAGCGCGTCCCAGGTCCAGCGACGGCGCAGCGCGTAGACGCACACGGCGAAGGAGATGGCTCCGATGAGTGTCAGGCCCATCGCCGCTCCGAGCGTGGCGTTGGCGAAGCGCGCCGTCACCGGATGAGGTTGACCCGGCCAGTGCGCGACCAGGCTCACTAACAGCGCAAAGCCCGCGTAGTAGGCCAGGACCCCGAACTGGGTCAGGCGATGCAGGGCCGCCACGACCACGAGCGTCGTCGCGTTGAAGGGCGCCGGCGTTGGCTGGTCCGTCGCCGGTGACTCGATGAGTGGGGCGTAGGAGCGGGTGACGTCGGACCACGTGGTGCCGTTCCACACCCTCCATTGCCGCGCGCCCGAAGGGTCGGGGTACCACCCCGGCGGGATCTCACTGGTCACGTCGCTCACCCCGACAGTCTCCCATAGCGACGAGGAGACCGCTTCTCAGTGCGGAGACACGGACACCGCATCGTGCGCATGGGCCACCATCTCTCCTGCTCTTCGGGTGCCGCGACTCGGGTGGGTGAGTGGCGTCGCCCTCGCGGCGACGTTTCGAACTTAGGGGGCGAAAGCGACAACGGTGCTGGCAGCGACGGCGACGCAGACACTCGACGAGCAAGCGATGTCGTTGAGGGTCGACGGTACGTACGTGAGGTTGACGTCGTGGGCGGCGCCACCTCGCCACTGAACCATTGCCGCGGTCTGGTCCGCGAGAGAGCCCACGGCGTAACACGTGGTCGCGGTCGAACACGCGAGGGCCGTGGCGTCGATCTTGAGCGGTGTCGACGACCACGTCAAGGCCTTCGTCGCTGGGACGCTGGCACTGGACNNCCGTCGCGCTGGTGACCAGGGCGACGCACGTGGTCGTGCAGCGCAGTGAACGCACGGAGGTCCAGGTGGGAGGCGTCGCGATAAGGATCCACGTCAACCCCGCGTTGTTCGTCTGGCGCAGGGTCACCCGGTGCTGGGGGGACGTCGTCGCGATGACGCAGTGCGAATTGGACGTGCACGAGAGGACCGTCGTGGACCCGGCGGCCCAGTGCAGGGTGCGCGGTGGCGACCACGTGGCGCCGGCGTTTGAAGTGCTGGACAGACGGGCCACGGCNNCATCGTCATTGACGCAACTGACTTGGCGAATGACCAGCCCCCCCGAGGGCCCCGCGAGCGACGAGACAGTCCCGGTGCCGGCGTTGATGCGCCAGAGTAGTTCACCCGTGTTACGGGTTCCCACGAAGAAACACAGGGCCGAGGCGCACGAGCCGTCGTACACCAGCGCGACTGGTGCGGCGGGCACATTCAGCGTGGACCAGACGCCACGACGGTTGCGCACTTGCGCCGTTGTCGTGGGGTTACTCGCTGATCCGGTGGTTCCCAGAGCGATGCACGCACCCGAGCTGGTGCACCCGACCGACGTCAAGGGCACGTTGATGCTGTTGGAGGGCTGACCGTCGGCGCGCAGCGCGGTGGCGGCCGAACCACAACTCGCGAGCGCGATCGACGCGACTGATAGAACCAGTGCACTCTGGCCGACGCGCCGCGTCCTGGTGATGTGTCGGCTCATGAAGCGCGTCTTTCGTACGAGACCTTGGTGACCTTGGTGCATCAATGCTAGTGAGCGCCGTGCTGGCCAAATGATCAGTTCAGGTCTAACCTCGCAAGATGAGTTGGATTGACGTGGCGATTGCGTCGCTGGTGGTGATCTCGGCGCTGCGCGGCTGGTCACAGGGACTCCTTCGCCAGTTGGGGGCGCTCATCGGGCGGGTGGCTGGTCTGGTGGGCGGCTTCTATTTGGCGGCCTACTTCTCACCACGCGTCACGGTGGTGGCTTTGCGCCCACTGGACGTCGTCGTGATCGTTCTCGCCTGTACGGTCGCGGGTGGCCTGATCATGCGGTATTTCGGAGGGGTGTTCTCCCGACGCGTCAGCGAGGGACGGCTGGGCATCGCCGATTCGGCGCTGGGCGCATCGATCGGCGCGGCCGGCACCCTGGTGATCTGTTGGCTGGTGGCCGCGGTCGTTGCGTTGGTTCCCTGGGGCTCGGTCGGACAGTCGGTCAACCAGTCACTGATTCTTCGCTACATGCAGCACGTGATGCCCAAACCTCCGGCGGTCGAAAGTCGACTCCAGGCGACGCTTGATGAAATCAACGTCCCGGGTCTCTTCGCCGACGTGGTCGGACCGACTCTGCCGGTGATCTCACACGGCGCACTGGGCACGACCCGCCACGTCACATCGCCCGACGGCGTCGTGTTGATCCAGGCGCTCGACGGGTGCCACCTCTACAACTCGGGCACGGGGTTCTTCGTGGCCCCCGGTGAAGTCGTCACCGTGGCGCATCTGCTGGCGGGGGAGAAGACCATCCTGATAGAAGGGCGCAGCGCTCGGGTGATCTCCTTCGATCCCCAAAGTGACCTGGCGGTGGTCAGCGTCAAGGGGATCGCTGCGACGCCGCTCGCGTTGGGGACGTCGTCCCCGCGCGGNNTGAGAACGTGGTGGGCTACGTGAGCCCTGGTGACCGGGTGTCGACGGGGGCGATCTCGTTGGGTTCGGTCGTCGCCCCGGGTCGCGACATCTACAGCGGACCGATCTTCACTCGAACGATGGACCTCGTCGTCGCCTCGGTCGACGCCCTCGAAGCGGGTTCGCCCGTCCTACGCCACGGCGTGGTGGTCGGAGTCATCGCGCAACGTGCGGCCGTTGACGGCTCGCTCGCATACGTCGTCCCAGTAGCGCAACTACGCACGCAACTGGCTCACGTCTCGCCCGCCGGGGTATCGACCCAGCAC